>JBCCFD010000171.1:0-14565 GCA_039029915.1 Chloroflexota bacterium | reverse complement strand
TCCAGAAAAGCAATCTATTTGCATCATGCCCGCTGCAGGTGGTGACCCCAGCGTCTTGCCAACCCCTGATGGGGATATTGGTCAATTGGCTTATTCACCGGATGGAAACTGGCTGGCATATTACGGCCGTACCGGCCGGGGGGAATGGTGGAAGCACAGCCAGCTGTACATCATCGCTACCAGTGGTCAGAGCGAGCCAGTTTGTTTAACTGACCAATTTGATGTCAGTATTGGCAACAACAGCATGAATGATTTGGGCGGTGCCGTCACAATGTCACCATTGTGGGCCAAAGATAGCCAATCTATCTTCTTTCAAATTTCACACCACGGCAATACGGCCGTTAATCGAATCAACATAGACGGCACAGGTCTTGAATCCATCGTAGACGGAGCAGGCGTAGTCGGCTGGTACAGCATCGATCACACCCAATCCCAAATGGCTTACTTTCAAGGCACGATGACCGATGCGGGGCAGCTCTTCATCAAAAATCTCAAAACGCAAAAAACCAAGCAGCTCACCCGCCAGCACCAGACCACAATCCGGCGCAAAAACTTAGGTGAGGTGGAAGAAGTTTGGTTTAAAGGGCCAGAAAATAACGACCTTCACGGCTGGATTATCAAACCGCCTGATTTTGATCCAGCTAAAACCTATCCCTCAATTTTAGAAATCCACGGAGGGCCACTGGCTCAATATGCCAACTTCTTCATGCACGAGTTCCAATTTCTGGCTGCAAATGGATACGTCGTTTACTTCAGCAACCCCCGAGGTGGTCGAGGATATGGTGAAACCCATGCCAAGGCAATTTGGAACGACCACGGCGGCGCGGATGTAGATGATGTGATGGCATGGGCCAATCACGTCAAAGCATTACCATATATTGATGAAAGTCGAATGGGAATTACGGGCGGAAGCTATGGTGGCTTTATGGTCAATTGGGTCATCGGGCATTCTCATATGTTTAAAGCAGCCGTCACCCAGCGCAGCATTAGCAATCGGCTGAGCAGCTATGGCAGCAGCGATGTAAACTGGATGCGAGAATTTGCGTTTGATAATGAACCCCCTTGGAAAAATCTGGAGAATTATTGGAAGCAATCACCTTTGCAGTATATTGGCAATGCCAAAACGCCAACGCTGGTTATTCATAGTGAAAATGATTTTCGCTGTCCAATCGAACAAGGGGAGCAAATTTTCGTGGCGCTTAAACGACTTGGGGTAGACACAGAGATGGTGCGTTTTCCTGACTCATCACACGGCATATCGAGAAACGGCCGTACTGACCGGCGTGTTCTTCGTCTTAATCATATTCTGCGCTGGTTTGATAAATATTTAAAATAAGCACCTAAATACTTTGTTAACCTGAAGTGCAGGTTTTCTTGCAAATCCCACTGGTAAGGACATAGCATGCTGTGTCCTTACGACAATCATCACACCTGATAATCGAAACTTGCAGACCTGACAGGGTTTTATAAATGCTGTCAGATCTGTTTTTCTACAATCAAGATATCCCGATACCTAGCACGCGAGACGCCATTTTTTTAAAATCTTCCCCTCGATTTTCATGCGGAAAAGGTACATCAGGAACATCTAAATTTAGGAAGGTGCACAAAGGCTCCCACCCTTCTGTTGCTTCATAAATCAATAGTCGGTTAGCGGGAATATGGTGCTTGACCGCCTCATTATGCTCATTAAATGCCTTAATTAAGCCTGCCTGTTCCATACCATAAGGAAATGCGGTTCGTTGAAAACCACTGTTCATTAACCGATTCATCTTTCTGATCCGCGGGACAAAACGCATTTTCAAAATATTTGAAAGAATTGGCCAAACGCGCAACATGCTAGCAACCCAACCCTCAACATCGCGCGTCGTCAGAATAAATTTAGCATGAGGATAAGCTACCATTAACTCCCTATAAAAGAAGCACGTTGGCCAAGCAACCGTTGCTTTATAATCAGCAAAAATCACCTCCCAATCAGCTTCTGCAGGCGTCTGAAAAGCCTTTTCCCAATGCTCAAAGTGATCTTCATTCACCATTGATTCAAAGTTGTACGTTGGCAAACTAAGCTGGCTCAAAGCTCGTTGGATAGACGTGGTTCCTGTTCGACCTAATCCTGCCCCAAATACTATCATTTGATTACACCTCCATTCAAAATGAGTATAGCTGACCGGAGATCGATTTCAAATCGGATTAAATGAGGTCCACTCTGCAAGAAATAAAAAAGGTCTGGCTTTCGCCAGACCTTTTCTTTTATCTATTTAGGTTGAAGCTCAATCTTAGTTGGTATCAACTGAGATGAGGGTCAATCCCATGATGCCAGCATCATCGCTGTGAGAGACTGCACCGAGGTAGTAGTCGCCAGCAGCTAAGCCAGACCATGAAACATCAACAGCATCGGTAGCACCTAATGTTGCTGATGCTGGAGCAGAGTCAATGCTCATATTGCCTTCGTCTGCGCCGAATGCCCAGCTAAACAGAGTGTAGTTAGCATCTGGGCCATCAGTTCCCCAACCGTGTACAGCTACGAAGTAGGTTGTATCACCAGGGAAGAGAACGTCGATTTGTTCTGCAGAAGTGCCAGAACCGCTACCACCAACTTGGTTGAATGCTGAATCCCAAGCGTAGAGATCCAAGTCATCAGCGCCATCTGTGAAGTCATCAAACAATGACAAACGCAGGTATGCGCTACCAGCTGGAACAGAAACTGCGTGCCACGTGATACCAGTACATGGCCATGGGAAGGCTGCGCCGAAGTCACAGGTTCCCAAAGCGGTATTGATGTCGTTTGCAGGATCATCAGCGACGGTATCAGCTTGTTGCATTGAAGGCACCAAACCGTGAGCGGCAGCTGTGTAGTCACCTGAGTAACCAAATGAAACGTCAAAGCTAGCTGAACCATCTGTACCGGCAACGCCGATCTCAGCTGGGCCGTTGAACTGCATTGGGCGTACAGCAATTGGGCTACGTGTTTCGTAACGACCTGTTGAGTCGGTCCAAGTGATAGCACCAAAGGCATATTCATCCAAAGTAGCTGATCCGTTTACGGTGAAGGTCACTTCAAAAGTGCCAGCTTCGAGTTTACGAAGGGTCATTGAAGATGGCGTAACCGTTACATCAACTCCTGGAGGGGCATCTACTGAAGCGTAGAAGGTTGTAGCGCGACCCTGACGGGCCACGTTGTAAACAGTACGGGTAACAGTTTGTTCACCGACGAGTTCACCAACTGCAATTGAAGGTACATTCAAATCACTTGGGTCAGAAGGAGCGCCATTGGCAGCCACAAAATCACAAGTGCCTACTGTCCAGAAGCCTGGTGTAACTTCACACATGAAGCCAATGTAGTCGATGATGTCGGCATGGTATACCAAACCTGGGTCAACAAATGAGCCAGCGCCCAAAGGACCGCTTGGATCAACGTGACCAGCACCAAAGTCAAATGGATCTGCTGGTGTAGAAGCATCTTCTTTATATGCATCTTGACGGGCAGTGGTCATCAAAGCTGATTTAACCATTGCTGGAGAGAAACCTGGTTGTGCTTGGATAATCAAAGCACCCAAACCAGCCACGTGTGGGCTAGACATTGAGGTACCAGAAATCGCAGCATATTCCGTTGAAGCACCTAAAGGAGCTGAAGGGCTGTAAGCCGCCAAAATGTTGACACCAGGAGCCGTTACGTCTGGTTTGATTAGGTCGCTTGATGCGCCGACAGGACCACGAGAAGAGAAGGCTGCCATAACAGAGCCTTGACCTGGGGCAGAAACGCCACCAGACATTTCAACGGTTGCAGAAGCACCATTTGCCGCGATGTAATCTTTAATTGCAACACCTGGGGTATTTTGAATGTGTAGTGATGGCACATAGTGGTTGTCTGTATTCAATGTAGAAACATCGTCAGCATTGAACAAGATCATACCAACGCCACCCTGTTCGGCAACAGCTTGGCTCTTAGCAACGCGAGCAAATCCACCGCGGAGACAGAGAACTGCATAGCCAGTTACTGGTGGGTCAAAGGTGACAGCAGGGTCACAAAGCTCATTACCATGGTCAGCAGCGTCAACGATTTGGGTTGAGGCGAGTCCGCCGGTGTAGGTCACACCAGTGTAGCTAGCGCCGTCACCTGTGGTAGCAGAGCCAGCAAAGGTACGATCGTGGGTGCTAGCACCAACTGAGGTTACCCATGGAGAAGAAGCTGGCGAACCAGTTGTAGCTGGACCAGGGCCAGAGTTACCATTTGAAGTCGCCACGAATACACCTGCGTCAGCGGCGAATAAGAAAGCGATATCGTCTGGACCGGTGATGTCAGAAACTGAGCTACCGATAGAGTAGTTGATGACGTCAACGCCGTCAGCAACTGCTTGATCAATAGCACCAACGAGGTCAGAGGTGACACAACCCAAGTCGCCACAAGCTTTGTAAGCAACGATGTGAGCGCGAGGAGCAACACCACTAATGGTGGCCAATGGTGAACCAACAACAACTGCGGTTGTGTCAGCGTTACCACCAGCGGTTGAGGCGGTGTGTGTACCGTGACCATCTGCGTCACGTGCTGAGTAGAATTCGAATGGTGCCAGTGAGCCACCAACAGCAGCAATGTAGCCATCTGTGAAGTCATAAGCGCCTAGGAGCTTATTGTTACAGGTGAAAGGGGCGTCCAAAGGATTTTGGGCAGTGTTACCAAAATCACATTCGGTGACGGTAATTGGTGGAGCAGCGTAAGGAACGCCGTTTGGATCTGGATCAGCAAATGATTCAGCTTCTGGCCAGATACCAGAGTCAACAACACCAATAACGATACCTTCGCCATCAAACCCACGATGACGGGCGCCGCGTGGGTCATTCAAACCAAGGAAGTCACCTGATGCATCCGTTTCGAGTTGACGCATTTCATTTTCAAATACGAACAAAACGTCTGGGTTACTGCGAAGTTCGTTGGCTTCGATTTCGGTCAAGTTAGCAGCAAAACCGTTCAAGCTGTAAACATAGTTATTAAGCATGCGATCGGTTGTGGCACCAGCTTGCTGGAGAGCACCGCGTTGGCGAGCTTCCAAGAATGAAGCATACTGTTGAACAGCTCGGCTGTTCACATCAACTTTTTCACCACGTTGAGGACGTGTTGCGGCAAAGTAGTTTAGGTCGCCATCATAAGCGACGACTGGGGCACCAGCAAGGACAACAACATAACCTGATAGTTCAGATTTTGCCGGTGAATCAACAGCAAAATCAGCTGCAGAAGGGGTGTCACCTGCGGTTGATGCTGTTACGACGATGCCAAAAATAATGGCAAGCGCAAGAATAATACTAACTTTTTTCATAATTAGAGTTCTCTCCACTCCTAGCTTATATCGGAACGACTGAAACATGATATTTCCGTATAGAGCTAACTTTTATGATTTGTTTATTTGTGTAAGTATGTTCCAAAAATTTCTTCAACGGATCTTTTACCTGTTAAAAAAAAATTCTAGAATGAAATTATAAGAATTTGAACTTTGTAAAAAAAAGCCACCTCCTTATTAAAAGATTTTGAAATACCCAGGAAAAAAAAACACCTGTCAACATTAAAGGACAGGTGTTCAAATAAACAACTTAAAATAGATAGGCTAAAATTCGTGATAGTATTGAATGCGGTAGGTTTTTTAGCTTCATTGTTTAGTGTCATGCAGTACTACAGTCATAGGATTAACAAACTCTATTAAAAATTTCTTTCTTTTTACCTTAAGATAACAGATTAACTGTAAACTATTTTACAATTTAGACAAAGTTTTGCACCATATGCAACTTTTTTCGATATAATTTTCACTATACTAGCGATGAAACAAAAATCTTTTAGAAAACAGCTCTTAGAACGACAGATTTTGTACTTAAACGGCCGTATTCAAGAATGGCAAGCTCAACTTGACTCGCTTTCCCAAACGAGGTTTATCCTATTTATTGGCACAATTTTAATCAGCGGTGCCCTTCTTCTTTGGCAAGGGGCCGTCGTTTGGGGAATTAGCTTCATACCATTATTTATTCCCTTTGCAATTGGTGTCATTCGATATAACCGTATCCTAAGTACAAAAACACGTTGGGAACAGTGGCGACAAATCAAACAGCTTCACGTGGCGCGGATGCAGCTAGATTGGACATTGTTGCCTGAGCCTTCAACACCACCTGACCTAAAAAATCACCCGTATGGATTAGATTTAGATTTGGTTGGCTCACGCTCACTGCATCAATTGATCAACACGGCCGTTACTCAAGAAGGAAGTGACCGATTACAGCAGTGGCTATTGAAACCATTAACCACTATTCAAGATATTAAGGAACGACAAGAACTTGTTCAAGCTTTGGAAAAACGGCCGTTATTTCGCAACAAGCTTATTCTGAAAAGCCAAGCAAGTTTAAAATCTGGCGAGAAGTATCCAGGTAGTCGTCTATTAAATTGGCTAAATACTCAAGATAATCAGTTAGATTTAAGGCCATGGATCGCTGGGCTTTGGAGTCTATCAATCATAACGGCCGTATTGCTGTTCACACAAAATCAGTTGCCAACGCCCAATCTCTGGTTCATCTCATTATTGATTTATGGGGTGTTGTTTATTAGGGTCAGTAATCAGTATACACAAACTATCTTTCAAGATGCTACTTTTTTAGCTGAACAGCTTGACACGCTTAATGATGTTTTTCAATTTATTGAAAGCAGTCATTTCCAACATGCTACCAATTTAACAGCGCTTTGCCAACCCTTTCACGATTCATCTCATAAACCTTCAGAGCATATTCGACGCTTACAGCGGGTGATGATAGGGGTAGGCTTACGCCAAAATCCACTTATGGGGCTGATCCTTAACGTTATCATGCCTTGGGACCTACTCTTTGCCCATTTGCTTCGCCAAAGACAAATTGAACTGAAACAAAAACTACCGATTTGGCTGGATGTTTGGGTAGAGTTAGAAGCTTTAGGCAGCCTCGCAAATTTTGCTTACCTCAACCCTGATTTTGTTAGTTATCCGAAAATTAAACATGAGCCGTGCTTCAAAGCACAAAATTTAGCACACCCTTTAATCGCTGATGACGCCCGGGTTGGTAATGATTTTACCGTGCCCCAACTTGGACAAGTTGGAATTATTACTGGGTCAAACATGGCCGGGAAAAGCTCTTTTCTACGCGCGGTTGGACTGAACCTTGTATTGGCTTATGCCGGCAGTGCTGTCTTTACTGAGCGGCTTGAAACATCTCTCTTCAGAGTACACAGTTCGATTCGCGTCACCGATTCGCTTCAAGATGGTTTCTCGTTTTTTTACGCGGAGGTGCAGCGGCTAAAGTCAATTTTGGAAGCGTATGAACTTGAGAATAAACGGCCGTTGTTTTTCCTTATCGACGAGATTTTCCGAGGCACGAATAATCGGGAGCGTTTAATAGGAAGCCAATCATTCATTGAAGTGTTGGCCTCTGGTCAAGCGATTGGGCTTGTTGCCACTCATGATTTAGACCTCATTAAGCTAGCTGACCAGTATAAAACAATTCAAAATTATCATTTCAAAGATGATGTTGAAAATGGCAAAATGATATTCGACTATACGCTTCGGGATGGGCCCTGTCCGACAACCAATGCCCTCAAGATTATGGCGTTAGCTGGATTACCCGTGAATCGTAGTAAAGCGTAATGGTAGAATTTTCTTGAGTCTTCACTCGTCAGTAACCAGTGGGAATAATCACGCTGCGACTCACCACTTTGCACTTTTGAAAAGTCATCCCACTCGCCACATGCCACGCGCCACGTTATAGTTATGCACTATGTTTGTACCAAATATCCGCCCGAACCAAATTCGACCCCCTAGTCGTGAAATTTATGACGCCATGGGAGAAGAGAACATTTTTAAGATGCTGGCAGACTTTTATGCGGCTTTAGAACAATCTTCAATTAGAGATATGTTCCCGTCAAACATGCCAAAAGCATCTGAAAAATCAGCCGCGTTTTTTGTAGGGCTGCTAGGTGGCCCGCCGCTTTATCATCAAAGATACGGCAATCCCATGATGCGGGGTCGGCATATGCCTTTTCGCATTACAGAATCGGCACGTCTTGTTTGGTTAGGCTGCTTTTTAGATATCTTGGAAGACGCCCAAACGAAATATCAATTTCCCATGGAACATATGGGTAGCTTTTTGCAATTTTTAGATGGATTTTCAAAATGGATGGTAAACACCGCAGATGACAACACAGAATGACATTTTACCGATAGCAATTGTTAGCCCACACGGCGGTTTGGGCATTCCACCAGAATTAAACGGCCGTATTGCCCTCACTCCAGAGCAGATTTTTAATGAAGCCGATGCCTACGTCGATGAAATATTCGATTTTTCTGGCAAAGTGCTCTACTACGAAACGTTTCCCTACTCACGCGGTATTGTTGACCTAAATCGACCTAAAGATGGACAATTTTATCATCGGGTTGGAGATGGCATTGTTAAAGAACAAACCAGCTATGGCAATAAAGTGTTTTTGCCCGGCCATGAGCCTGATGAAGCCCTCCAAAACCATCTCATCGACACCTACTGGCAAGCGTGGCACAACAAGCTTGAGGAAATTGCCAACGATACGCGCGTGAAACTCGTGATTGATGCTCACTCAATGGCGGGCACGGGTCCCTCAAACTATGAAAATCCGCATCAAACACGCCCCCGCCTGATGGTTGGCAATATGGGCGGTGAAAATGGCGCAGTACGAGAAGAGCTAGGCTCCGTAACAGCATCACCTGAGTTTTCCTGCTGGCTTGCTGCTGAGCTTGGTCAAGCGTTAGGTCATCTTGACCCGTGGAGCGAAGCTGGTGAAAAATCGGCCGTGAATAAACCCTACCGGGGTGGCTGGGATATTTATGCGCACGGCGGCAAAAATCAGCCGTGGGTCATGATTGAGATTAGCCGCGCCATGTACATTGGCCATCAAGAGGCTGATTCACCCATAGTTCCGCTTAATGAAGAACGAATCTCAGCCCTTCGAGAAGGCATATGGTCAGTTTTTTGCAAAGCGGTTGACAGACTATAGAAATCACACCTGATTTGGAGTACTTATGAGTCAAAACATCCCCCTTGAAGAGCTTGCTAGATTACCAAATTTTTATGCCCCAAAATTGTCTTGGAATCGAGATAAAATTGCGTTTTACTGGGACAAAAGTGGTCGCATTGAACTCTATGTCATTGACTTAGCAGGTGGTGCTATCAGCCAGCTGAGTCATGGGGAGGCCCCTCGCTCGCCCAGATCGGGATTACTTTGGACACGGGATGACAGCGGGATTATTTTTGGCAAAGATTTTGACGGCAATGAACAAAACGATCAGGTTCTTATCACGCTTGATGGTGAAATCACTCAGCTAACCCATGATCCAGAATCTCAAGAGTTTGCGATCGAGGTAAGTCCAAATAACGAGTGGCTCTTGCTTGCTACGAATCGATATGGGCAAATGAATTTAGCAAAAGTGCGGTTGGATGACCCCAGCACGCATGCTCCTTTAACCAACTTTAAAGCACCCGTCTTTTCTGCGATGTGGCATCCTGACGGCAAATCGATTTTTCTCAGCGGCAATGAAAGTCAAAATCCCCTCAACACCGATGTCTATCAATTAGCAACAGATGATGAAACACCTGCCCCAGTCTGGCAAGAAAAAGCTGGACACGAGGATACGGCCCTTGATGTAAGTCCTAACGGCCGTTTATTGGCCGTCACTACCAACGCCTATGGACTCAATCGGGCCGGCCTCTATGATCTTGAAACCCAAACTGTCCGGTGGCTGTCAAAAGAAGGTCTCAATGAATCGCCAGTTTGTTTTTCAGAAAACGGCCGTTTGTTAGCCTGTATCCGTAATGAAAACGCCGAATTAAAAACCGTCGTCTACCATATTGAAAGTGGCCAAGGAACAGTGCTCAAACTTCCGGCTGGATTAACCTTTAACCCAGACTTCATTAACGATGACAGCGAAATCGTTGTCACCTTCACCACATCAGAACGGCGTCCAGAACTCATAATCTACAGTTTGGAAGACCACACCTATCGCACGCTTTTGGAAGCGGATTACGGCTCAATTGATCCAACCCACTTTGTACCATCAGAACATATTTGGTATGAATCCTTTGATGGCAAGCAGATTCCAGCCCTAATCCATGTCCCAACGGATATCAAAGAAGGTGAAAAGCGACCTGCCATCACCATTATTCACGGTGGACCAACCGCTCAATTTTTCCAAGCATTTGACCCCTACGCTCAATTTTTACTTGACCACGGCTACGTTGTGTTCAAACCTAACGTTCGCGGCAGCACGGGATATGGCGTCGAATTTAGAGATTGCAATATTCAAGATTTAGGGGGTGGCGATCTTGAAGATGCTGCTTACGGGGCAGAATACCTTAAAAGCCTTCCTTTTGTAGATTCTGAAAGGCTAGGCATTTTTGGCGGTAGCTACGGCGGATACATGACCTATATCGCTCTTACCAAAAAACCTGATGTGTGGAAAGCGGGCTCCGCTGCTGTCGGGATTACCGACTGGAAATTGCTTAATGATGAATCGATGGAGCATTTTAAATATTACATCTTTCGTCTGTGGGGCGATCCAGAAGAAAATGCTGAGCTGTTGGCAGATCGAAGCCCAATCAATTTTGCTCACCAGCTCAAATCAAAACTGCAAATCATTCACGGTGTCAATGATCCTCGCTGCCCAATCACCCAAGCCCGCACCTTTCGAGACCGCCTGCTTGAACTAGACTATAAAGAGGGAAGTGATTTTGAATACATCGAGTTAGAGGAACAAGGGCACGGCAGTCAAGACCAAGAGCAAAAAGTGGAGTGGTATACTCGATTAGTTGATTTTTTTGAGAGGACGCTTTAGTACTTTACTACCAAAGTTTTTAAATACTTCTTCTCTGGAAAAACTTAAAATTTCTTATGTAACGAAGTATTTAGGAGATTGAACAATATTTAGGAGATTAAGTGATTTGTAAATCACCTATCATCATAATCTCCGCCCCCCATTCCCCAATAATATGCTTCACTTACGCACCATACGACGTCAATCAACGGGCCACGAAGAAGGATTTCCATTTGATATCCCAGCCATTCGCGGTTTGCAGAGTCTTGATTTGTCGGCACCGGTGACGTTTTTGGTAGGAGAAAATGGCTCAGGTAAATCCACGTTTTTGGAAGCGCTTGCTGTTGCCATCGGCGTGACAACGGTGGGTAGTGAAGAGGCAGCTTTTGATGAGACATTAACGGCCGTTCATACTCTTGCCAAACAGTTCCGCCTCGTCTGGCGCATTCGCAATCGAAACGGCTTTTTTTTAAGGGCAGAAGATTTCTTTGGCTATATTAAGCGATTAACCGTCATGGAAGCAGAGCTATTAGCTGAAATCAAGCAGGTCGAAATCGATTATAAAGGCCGCTCCGATCACGCTAAAGGGTTAGCCAGAATGCCCTATGTCAACGAGCTAACCGCCCTGCGAGAACAATACGGCCGTCATCTTAGCACCTATTCTCATGGTGAAAGCTTTTTAGAGCTATTCCAATCACGATTCACCCCGGGCAGCCTTTACCTACTTGATGAGCCAGAAACCCCACTCTCACCGATGCGCCAACTGACGCTTATCTCCCTTATGAAAACGATGATTGACCAAGAGTGCCAATTCATCGTTGCCACCCACTCACCCATCCTGATGGCCTTTCCCAACGCCGAAATACTGAGCTTTGATGAAACACCTATCGCTCCGGTGCCCTACGAAACGCTAGAACACGTCACGATTACAAAGCAGTTTTTGAATGATCCGGAGCAGTTTCTACGGCACCTGTAGATGATTTACGATTTTTGATTTACGATTTACGATTTTTGTGACCTGACACCTGACACCTGATACTTGACGCTTAATAAACCCAAGGAGACCCTTTGTCAAAACTATCCATCGTCATTGTGAATTACAATACGAAGCAGCTGCTTGATGACTGCTTAGACTCACTGTACGCCGCTGAGCCAACTAATGGCGGTTTGGAGATTATTGTGGTGGACAATGCGTCGCGTGATGGTAGTCAGGAGATGGCAAAGCAAAAATATCCGTCGGTGATTTTGATCGAGTCAGATGAGAATTTGGGGTTTTCTAAAGCGAATAATCGGGGAACGGCCGTTGCTACCGGCGATTATGTACTTTTCCTCAACTCCGATACGCGAGTGGCACCAGATGCCTTAAAAAAACCTGTTGAATATCTTGAGCAACATCCGCAGGCAGGGGCGCTCACCGTCAAATTGATTTACCCCAACGGCGAACGCGACCCCGATAATCATCGTGGCTTCCCCACCCCTTGGAATGCGCTCTGCCACTTTTCCGGCTTGAGCAAGCTCATGCCCAACAACCCATCCTTCAACGGCTACTTTCAAAGCTACGCTGACTTCTCCAGCATCCATCCGGTACCTGTTATTGCAGGCTCGTACATGCTGATGCCCATAGCGCTGTGCCGTGAACTAGGTGGCTGGGATGAGATTTACTTTTTCTACGGAGAAGATATTGATTTTTGCTATCGCATCAATCAAGCGGGGTATGAAATTATTTACTATCCTGAGGTGGAAGTTATTCACTACAAGGGAGCCAGTTCTGGCTTGCGCAAAGAGTCCGCCCACATTGCCAAGCCCCCCCGCGAAACGCGCATCAAAGTAGCCAAAGAGTCGGTGCGCGCTATGCAGATTTTTTATGGGAAGTTTTATAAACAGCAGTATCCTTGGCTATTAACGGCCGTTGTCCTCTCAGGTATCCGACTCCGAGGCTGGTTCCGCATTTTGAAGCATCAATTAACCTAAATTATATTAAAAACAACGTTGACTAAAACATGACTGATAAACAGCCGATGCAGACTCAAATTCAATTCGAGACAAAAATGCGTCTTATGTCAGCAAATATCTGGCGAAGAGGCGGTGCTTACCTGATAGACCTGGGGATTATCACACTAGTTGTTGGGTTCGCACCATTGCCAATTGGGTATATCGTATCGTGGTTATCTTTGGGTGATTCCATTTTAGACCACTTGATTACTAATTCTTCATGGTTTGTTGCAATTTTGGCAATTTGTTATTTCACCATCCTGCATGCTGAAGCTAACAAAGGGCAAACATTTGGCAAAACAGCGATGGGCATTCAGGTTGTGGATCAAAACGGCCGTTATCTCAATCGAAAACAAGCCTTCCTAAGAGCCTTAGCATGGCTCCCCACCTTCTTGCTCGTTTCTGCAGGAAGCACCCCTTCAGGTTCCCCTCTCGAATATATATTTGCACTAACTTCGGCAGGGCTAACGTTAAGCTATATGTACTCCCTAATCTTTAATCGCTTTAACGCCCAAACAATTCATGATTATCTGGTCGGTAGTTATGTAATTCGTAAACAAGCGTATGAAACCATTACCTTACCGCCACTTGACTCAAAACATCGATTTTTTGTGCTGTATGTACCAATTATTGGCTTCGGTCTCGGGTCTCTTTTAGCTATTCTCACACTAATTTTTGCCGGTTAGGAGGATTTCATCATCAATCAACCAAACCGGCTTAAAAGCCACATAATTACAATTTATGAGCCGATTTTAATCAAAGATTGATTAAGCCACAAAATATACCAATCAAGAAAAAGTGTCCGTCCGGATTGTCCGAAAAATGGATCGGGGTAAATTCCCCCATCATTTCCCCGATCATCTACCCAAATATGACCATACTCATCACCATTAACAACTAAGTTCATCGAAACGCCACAGCCATAATTGCATATTCTAAGTAAGCCATCTACCCAACGATTTTCAAAATAAGTATTCTCAAAAGCTTTAAATGCTTCGAAATTTTTTGCAATATCCCCGTCAAAAATCATATTCCATGATTCTGTCATCAAAAAAGGTCTAGTTGGGTTTAATAAATCATCGTCCTGTTTAAAATCGAGATCCGAAAACAAACTATCTTCTAAAGGTTGCAAACCATAGTAAGGTCCGACACCCCCATTGCCAATCTCTAGCAAGAATTGCCGATAACCTTCGGGTAGACATATCTTATACTCATCTTCAAATGACTTAATTCCCCTCTCGGTTTTGCAAGGGTTTAGCTGGTATTTATGTTTGTTCGAGCCAAAAACTGCGAAGCTTTTATCTAGAAGCGTAAGCTCAACGAGCCTTTGCTTTATAAATTGAATTTTTTGATCAATCCTCATCATGAGTCCAGTCTATTTTAAATAGGAAATTATCTCGTTTTTACTTCTTTACAAAGCTCCAAACCAACGTTTTTACACCTGTAAATTCATCCAACGCACGAGCAAGCGCTTCCGCCTTTTCACCTAACATTACCACAAAAAACTACCATCGAAGCTCGTTACGTAACGATAATCCGATGTGAAACTTCGAATCCTTGTATTTCCGTCACTATAGTCACCCAAATTGCTTATTGTCTCTAGAATTTACTTGGACAATGATTTTGCTTAAATGGATAGCATTAAATGTTCCCTAATTGCTCTGAATTATCCGCAGGGCTTTTCGGTTTTCAAAAAATAGGACGAGGACGGTACGGATGACTCGGATTTTTATCTATT
>JBCCFD010000170.1:0-14610 GCA_039029915.1 Chloroflexota bacterium | reverse complement strand
TAGGCTTCACCGAAGTACTCTAGCAGAGGCCGCCGCCGACAAACGGCCGTTTCAGCAAACCCCAGCATCCCCTTCAACCGCAACTGTGCTCCAACCTGCTGAGAGTCAGCCTGCTCACCAATAAAATATTGAATAGTGCGCACATCACTGTAGCTAAACAAAAGCAGGCAGTCTGCCGGAAGTCCATCTCGCCCGGCTCGCCCAATCTGCTGGTAATAGCTTTCCAAATTTTTGGGCAAATCATAATGCACAATAAAGCGAATATTCGATTTATTGATCCCCATCCCAAACGCAATCGTAGCGACCATGATTGGCACATCATCCCGAATAAAGCGGCGCTGGTTGTCAGCCCTCACGTGCTCAGGCAGACCAGCATGGTAGGGCAGACTGTTAAACCCGTTGGCATTCAGCGCCGTACTCACAACCTCGACCTGTTTGCGAGTTGAACAATACACAATGCCCGATTGGTCAGAATGCTCTTTGATAAATTGCACCGTTTGCATGAGTCCGTCTTGCTTATCAGTCACCGCCAAATGCAGATTGTGTCGATCGAAGCTGGCTAAAAAGGTATTGGCATTGGAAAGTCCCAGCGAGTGCTGAATGTCTTGGCGCACCTGTTCGGTAGCCGTTGCCGTAACGGCAAGACAGGTGGCGTTTTCAAATCGGGCCCGCACTGCGGCTAGCTGCCGATATTCGGGTCGAAAATCATGTCCCCATTCGGAAATGCAGTGAGCCTCGTCAATGGTAAAGCAGTCGATGCTGCATTCGGATAGTAACGCTTGAATGTGGGGTTGGAGCAACGTTTCGGGCGCGACATAAAGCAGCTTGGCCTGTCCGGAGCGGACTTGATTACTGATTAAGCCATACTCTTCGGGGATGATCGTGCTGTTGAGCGTAACGGCCGTAATGCCTAATGCCTGCAGTTGCTGCACCTGATCTTGCATCAACGAAATAAGCGGTGATACCACCACAGTTAAACCATCAAACAGCAGTGCCGGCAGCTGATAGCACAGCGATTTACCGCTCCCCGTGGGCATCACCACGAGTGCGTCCTGCTTTTGCAGCACGCGCGAAATAATATCTGCTTGTAGGGGCCGAAACTGCTCATAGCCAAAGACCCGCAGCAAGGTGGCTTGCGCCGCTTCCATATTCAACTGTTTCACATCTGGTTGGTTGTTCAATCTTAGCCTCTTCGACTTCGGCAAGATTATAGCTGGTGATCGTTTTCTGAGCATCCTATCAACCGATCGGTTGATTTAAGAGTCGGTCTAATGATTTCAATTTTTCAATCAAACTGTGGGTTACGAGAAACGGCCGTTTTTATATGATTGACCTATAAAACACGAACTTAACCGCATTCAACTGTAACGCTCGTGTCACAGTTGAGTGATAGGATATTCATACAAGGTTATTTATACGAGGGATACACAATGATGATGCAAGCAATTAACATTCAAACACCAACCCAAACGATAGCAAAACGGCCGTTGGCACCAAAGCCAATCATTACCTATCAACCTATGCAACAAAGCCACCGCTACGTCGTTGCCAATACCCGCATCGATGCTTGTGCTAAAAACTTTGTCATTATCTCAGGGCATGTGCAAATCATTCGCAACCATGTCGTTATCCAAGAGCGACGAGCAGGCCAGTTCATTGACTGTCATCCAGTATCCGCGCTACGCGACCAAGACACAGTTGTTTTTGCCAAAACGGGCTGCTTCCTCGCAGAACTAACCTATGAGCAAACAACCGAGCTCAAAGCGTATCCACCGGAAATCGTCGTACGGCTTGTGACAACGCTTTAGGTGGGTAATTTATAATTGGATAATTGGTGACTGAGTCACTTTATTCACAATTCACAGTTTACCATTCTCCGATTCCCAATCCCCCCAATCCCTAATCGGGCAACATCCCCTCATAAACCGCAATCAGCTTATCCATCAGAGCATCCATCTCAGGATCAACCTCTTGGCGAGCTGGATCAGCATCAAACCACGCCATAATCTCCTTAGCTCCCACTGAAAATGGAATCGTGGCTTCAAAATCGGGCACATACCGCTTGATTTTGCTGTTATCGAGCACCATATTATTGGCTTTATCCCCCAGTAGTTTTTCACCCCATTCTGGATCATACGCCCCAATCAGGCTAGACGGCACGTGAACAATATCGGCCGTGGTACCCGCCGCCTGGGCCACCATGTCATAGATCTGATTCCATGTCAGCACCTCATCCGAGGTAATGTGAAACGCTTCTCCATTCGCTAAGCTATTGCCCATCAAGCCCACAAACGCTTTGGCAAAGTCACGGTGATGGGTCAGCGTCCACAAAGAGGTACCATCCCCATGCAGGATCACTTTTTTGCCCTGTCGCATCCGCTGCACTGTTGTGTAATAGCCGTGAACAGGGAGTTTGGTGCAATCGTAGGTGTGAGACGGCCGTATAATCACGGCTGGAAAATCTTCCTCACGATACGCTCGCATCAGTCTCTCTTCACAGGCCGCTTTGGCGCGGGAATATGCCCAAAATGGGTTGTGGAGCGGGGTTGATTCAGTAATGGGCAGTTTACGCGGTGGAGTTTGGTAGGCTGACGCTGAGCTGATAAAAATGAACTGGTTCGTTTTACCTTTAAACAAGGCCACATCTGTTTCAATATGCTCTGGTGAAAATGCAATCCAATCCACTACCACATCAAACGTGTGCTCAGCGATTGCTTTCCGAACCGTTTCCGGCTGTCGGATATCGCCAATCAGCTGGGTCGTGCCCTCAGGAATTAGGCGCGATGATTGCCCCCGATTTAGCAAATACAAATCAATCCCGCGTGCCAGCGCAAGCTCACTGCAGGCTGAGCTGATCACACCTGTGCCACCAATAAATAAGACTTTTAAAGTCATGAAATCTCCTCATTGGAATTTGGAAATAAGTTACTTGTACCAAACTTCAACCAGGGAAACAACTTTCAATTTTTAGGCAAGTCATTGAAGCTTGCGTGCCCCCAAGCCTGTCAAGAGGCTTGTTGAAACCTAGTTTGCAACATCCGCCTCGACAGGCTTAGGCGACGCTTGTTGTGAATGGGATTAACGAAAGAAGGCACTAATTCATCACCGTCACAAACTGGCGATTGAAGCGATTTGAGGACAGCTCTTCCAATAAAAAGTCGGCCAAATCAGCTCGACGGAGCGAGGCAAAAAAGCCGGTATTCAGCTGGGGATCAGCTTGATAAACTAGGGTGGCGTGCCCGTTGGTCAGGCGCGGCGGACGGATAACGGTCCAATCTAAGGCGCTTTCCTCAACAATCTCTTCTTGCAAATGGGCTTCAGCCAGTCGTTCATGACCAATCACCCGATTGAGCACAAAGTGGGTTAATTTGTTCATGCGCTCAATGGAATCACGGATGCCAATAGTCGAAATTGATAGCAATCGTTTGACCCCCATTTTACGCATCCCGTTGACAATATTTTGCGTTCCTTTGGAACGGACCACCCCAACATCTTGGCCAACGGGTGCACCCAACGCCGACAGAACCACATCTTGCCCCTCGATCGCCTGCTCAACGGCCGTTTCGTCCAGCGCATCCCCCACCACAATTGATAGCTTGTCATGATTGAGGTGAGCCAGTTTCGTCTTATTACGCACAAACGCTGTGACCGCATGCCCATCCTCAATCGCTTGCTCTAAAATCTGTAATCCAGTCTCACCTGAGGCTCCAAATACAACGATTTTCATTTCAACACTCCTTGTCTAATTTGATCTAGGACTTGTGCACCTTGAGCTTGTTGCTAAGTGAAGAAAGCCACTTCATCAGGCTCAGTGACCGCTGTTCACGTCAGTCCTGTGATGATTATCTTCTATAGACATGACGGTTAAATCGCCTGCAAATCGACAGGTGTGGAAAATTCGTTCTATGATTCTTTTGGAAGCCAGCGGAGCCACTTGCGTTGAACGGCCGTTTCCAGATCAACTTCAAAATGGTTTGCCAGCAACAAGAGCTGACCTAAGACGTCAGCCATTTCATCTTCAAATCGGATCATGAGTTCAGCTTCAGCCACCTCACCAATACGCGCTTGTTTTTGCACCTTAAGGTACGCTTGTGTCAGCTCCCCTAGCTCTTCAGACAGCTTCAGCATAAACCAATTACCATCTCGCTCAACTGCAAACTTATTGGCGTAGATGGCTGAGATTTGTTCAACTTGTTTTGTTAATTTTATGAGATCCATATTAAATATATTCTTTAATACCGCTTTGGAACGCTTCCGTATCATCATGCTTGATCCCATAAAGGGCTTCCATCAGCGCATAGGTGCCTCGGTAAAATTGGGCTCTTTTGAGCATGAGGTCATCTGCTTGATAAACAGAATTAAGCGCGGTAAATAATGAGTCACCCAAGGTCAATGAGGCGGCAATATCAATTGCTGGATCACCAAGGCCAGCAAAGCCAAAGTCAATAACGGCCGTTACTGACCATTCATCATCGACCAAAATATTGCCCACACCAAAATCACCGTGTCGCAAGCAAGGCGTGTAGGCGTGCAGTTCGGGGAACGCTAAAAACTGGTTAAAATGTGCGGCAACTTCCTCTCGTGCATCAGCACGCATATGAGAAAACAGATGCGCTTTGAATTCTGAAAATAGCGCTTTCCACTCTTCTATCCCATCTTGAGCAGGCAATTCCACATCAAAAATGTCAGTGGGGATCGCGTGTAGCGCTTTGAGTATTCGACCAAGCTGCTGGCCTAATTGCTGTGTAGCTGACTGGGGTAATTGGGCCAGCTGTGGCCGTGTAAACGGCCGTCCCGGCAGCATCTGGTACCCCATAAACGACTGAGCAGGGTTTTTTAGCTCTAAGTTGACATAAATCGGATTAGGAGCTGGTACAGCAAGTTGCGCATGAATCTTGGATAAGATTGCTAGTTCAGTTTGCAGGGTCACAACACCTTCTTCAAAGCGAGGAAATCGAAAAATAAGGTCATCATTGACCACAACAATCTCGTTATACTGCCCACCCGCATTGAGAAAGTAAGCCTTTTCTATCTTCAATTCAGAACAATGCCTTGAGATTGTTTGTAAATACAACTCTATTTGTTCATTCATCTGTAATTTTTAATACTGATTGGTCTCCTGTCGATCGATACAAAAATAATTGGACACAGATTACACATATAAAAAGCCACCAAAACCTGTACAATCTGAGCAATCTGTGGAAAACATTTCTTAAATTTTAGCTTTGTGTAACGAATTTATCAGGACTTATGCACCCTGAGCTTGTGGAAGGGTTCAGAAAGTCACTTCGACAGGCTCAGTGACCGCTATTTGCGTAAGTCCTATTTATAAAAAATGTTATGAAAAAATCCCCAATCAACTAATCCCTAGCCCCCGAATCAAAAAAGCCTCACTTCCACAAGATCATTCGCATACAGACCGCCTTTATTCAAAGGCACCTTGACCAAACCATCCGCATTCACCAGGGTATAAATCAAATTGCTCTTACCAAAAACGGGCGTGGCCATCAACCCATCGGGACCTTCCTCTAGTCGGGCGGGAACATAATCTTCACGGCCGCTTTCGCTGGCAATGTTTTGGGTTAATCGTGCCCAAGCGCGGCCTTGCTGGGGCATTTGCGATATCCCTTGGAGCTGGTAGATGGCTGGTGTACCAAACATATCGAACTGAACCATTGCCGACACCGGATTGCCCGGTAAGCCAATAACCGGTTTATTGCCCACCACCCCCACAATGGTCGGTTTCCCCGGCCGAGTCGCCACCCCATGCAAAAGCACACCCGGCTCACCCAATCCTTCAATGACCTCGACCGTCATATCCCGCACGCTCACGGATGACCCAGCTGACATCACCAGCATATCCGTTTGAGCCAAAAGCGAAGCGGCGGCATTTTGTAGCGAATCAAAATCATCTTCAATGATACCGCCCAAAACAGGCATCCCACCGGCTTGGCGAACCAATCCTGCCACGGTGTAACTGTTGATGTCCCGTATTTGCCCAGGGCCGGGCATCTGTTCGGGAGGAATGACCTCATCACCCGTTGCCAGGATGCCAACACGCGGCTGTTGCGCAACAGACACGGCCGTTATTCCCAAAGCCAACAGGCCACCAATATCTTGCGGTCGAATGAGGTGTCCTGCGGGCAGCACTGCCGCAGATAGAGCCACATCTTCCCCCACCTGCAGCACGTTTTGACCAACCGCTACCGATTTGAGGATTTCGATTTCGTAGGGAACGGCCGTTTCGCCCCCAATCGTTTGGGTATGCTCAATTTGCACCACGGCATCGGCAGAGTCAGGGAGCATGCCGCCAGTGTGCACAATCACCGACTCACCCGTACCAATTGCGCTCTCAGCCCCTTGCCCCATCGGCACTTCACCCACGACCTGCAAAAAGGCGGGTAAACTTTCCGAGGCGCCAAAGGTATCTTTAGCGCGTACCGCAAAGCCGTCCATGGTGCTGCGGCGAAAGGCGGGCAGGGCGTGTGGGGATTGAATGGAAACGGCCGTAATCCGCCCCAAGGCAGCTTCACTAGCGATCTGTTCGGCTGGCAAAACGGCCGTTAGTTTAGATAACAACAGCGCTCGCGCCTCATCTGGCGGTAAAACATTAAAAAACTCAGGCATGGGCAACCTTTTCAGTGATCATTCGTAAAATAGGTATGCTTTGTATTGTATCTTTATTTAGTGATTAGGGGTTAGAATCTAGGGACAAGGGATTAGGGATCAGCATCTACTTAGAAACTTGAGCGAGAGCTAGAAAAAAATAAACGTGATACGTGATACGAAAAGACATCATTACCATTTACGATTGACCACTTACCAAACAAGAGGAAACCATGCTTGAAAACTCAACTTATTGGCAACAGCTAAAACAAACCGCTCGTATGCAGTTGATTGTACTAGGCGGGTTTATCGCATTTTTATGGACACTTGAAATCGTTGATCGGTTTATTTTTCAGGGAGGGCTCGACGGCTTTGGCGTCCGTCCCCGTTCGATCGACGGATTATTCGGTATTTTATTTGCCCCATTTTTACACGGTGGATTTGGCCACCTGATGTCAAACACCATTCCTTTGTTGGTGCTGGGCTGGTTTATTTTAAGTACGCGCAAGCTCTCCAATTTTTTAATGATTTCACTAATCACCATTTTGATAGCTGGCTTAGGCACGTGGCTTATTGCCCCTCGAGCCACGGTTCACATCGGCGCTAGCGGGCTCGTGTTTGGCTACTTTGGCTTCTTGTTAGCCATCGCCTACTTTGAACGAAGTTTACAGGCGTTTGTGCTGGCTGTGGTTGTCATCTTTATGTACGGTGGAATGATTTTTGGCGTTTTTCCACGCAACGACGGTATTTCTTGGCAATCCCATCTCTTTGGGTTTGTTGGTGGTGGAACGGCCGCTTATCTTTTAGGACGAATGCCAGCCCCAGCGCCGACTTTGTCTGTTGAGGATCAAATTGTGATTCGCTCTCAGGATGAAGAGGTCATTTAACAGTCATAAAACCTACCCAAATCGGTAGTTTGCTAAATGCCCCACCTCAGGTAAATTTATCAAGGCTGTTATTTCAGCTTCAAGATTCCTGAGGAGAAACAGACCCTATGCAGGTAATCCAGCGTGGCTTAACCTACATGAGACCCTATCTTGGGTTGGCAATTGGGGCATTTGTGTCGATGCTAATCGTCACGGCCACCAACCTGTACACCCCCCAGCTTATCCAACAGCTCATTGATGATGGGATTGAAGCCCAGGATTGGAACGGCATCATCGCCGCCACGATTGGCTTGCTTGTGGTGGCCATTGTGCGAGGCATTTTTAACTACACCAACGCTTACTGGGCTGAGACATCATCACAGGGGGTAGCATATGACCTGCGCAATGAGGTCTTTACCAAGCTTGAAAACCTCTCTTTCTCCTATCACGACACCCACAACGTCGGCCAGCTCATGACCCGCACCACCTCAGACGTAGAGGGCGTACGCAATTTCTTTGCTCAAGGTATTCTGCAGCTTATTTCAGCGTTGATTACATTCATCGGCAGTGCCGCCATCCTGTTTCTCACCGATTGGCGATTGGCATTAGCGGCCGTTTCTGTCATTCCGGTCATTATTGGCATCTTCGCCTACATTTTTGGGCAGATGGGTCCGCTCTTTGGTCGGGTTCAGAAAAATCTAGGGTTACTCAATAACGTCCTCCAAGAAAATATCGAGGGGGTGCGCGTCATCAAAGGGTTCACGGCCGAATCTCGCGAACTCGCCAAATACACCGCCCAAAATCAACAGCTTTATAACGAAAACATCAACGTCATCAAAGTTTTCTCAACCGGCTTTCCCACCGTCTTCTTAATGGCCAACATCGCCACACTGATTGTCATTTGGTATGGGGGCAGTCGGGTCGTCAGTGAAGCCTTATCACTTGGAACCTTAGTGGCGTTTAACAGCTATCTGACCTATTTGGTGCAGCCTATCTTTCAGTTAGGCATGATTTCACAGCAGCTGGCTCGCGCTCAGGCGTCTGGGAGCCGGATATTTGAAGTGCTCGATGCGGTTGAAGAGATCAAAAATCCAGCCAATCCAATTCAGATCACTGATAATACCAAAGGGCACATTCGATTTAACGACGTCCATTTCCACTATCCGGGCATTGCCCAAGGCACCCTCTACGACATCAGCTTTGAAGCCAAGCCGGGAGACACCATCGCTTTGCTAGGCCCCACCGGCAGCGGCAAAAGCTCTATCGTCAATTTACTGCCCCGATTTTATGATGTCACCGAGGGGAGCGTCACCATTGACGGCAAAGATGTGCGCCAATTCGATTTGGATTCCCTGCGGCATGAAATTGGCATTTGTTTGCAAAATGTGCAGCTTATGAAAGGGTCAATTCGGGACAATATTCGGTACGGCAAGCCGGAGGCCACCCAAGAAGAGGTTGAAGAAGCGGCCAGAATCGCGCAAGCGCATGATTTCATCATCACCTTACCCAACCAATACGACACGGATGTGGGGGAAGGGGGCTCATCACTTAGCGGTGGGCAGCGTCAGCGGGTGGCGATTGCCCGAACGCTCTTAGTTCAACCCAGTATGCTTATTTTTGATGATTCGATGAGTGCGGTTGATGCTGAAACTGAGGTGAAACTACGCCAAGCGCTACGGCCGTTTCTGACGAAACTAACCGCTTTTATTATTGCCCAGCGCATCTCAACGGTGCGTGAGGCCACCTTAATTTTGGTGATTGATAACGGCCGTATTATTGCCCAAGGCACTCACAAAGAACTGCTAAAAAGTTCACCTTATTATGCAGACATTGTCCATTCGCAGTTGGAAGCGAGTTAAGAAAAGAGACCAGAGAATAGAGGAATCATTACGCATCTCATCACGCATCTCTTTTCGTAGATAAATCTTATGGAAGAAAACAGCCGCAAAACACAGTCAGATTGGCAAATCGTGAGGCGCTTGCTGACCTACATGCAGGGCGAAACCACGCTACTCTTGGGGACGTTGGTCATGCTTGTTTTATTCACGGTGGGGCAAGCGTTTGGCCCGACCCTCATTGGGCAAGCCATTGATCAATACATTGCCGCAGGTGATTTAAGCGGATTGTCTCGAACCATGCTCACCTTGCTGGCCGTTTATTTGGTTAGCTGGCTCGGGTTTGTCGGCCAAATTCGCTTTATGGCCACCTTAGCCCAGCGCATTTTGCTCAAGCTGCGGAGCGGCATCTTTAGTCATCTACAAAAGCTATCTCTTAACTACTATTTTGAAAATGAAGCCGGTGATTTGATGAGTCGGCTCGTCAACGACACCGATACCATCGGCAATCTTTTTTCACAGTCACTGGTCCAATCGTTGGGCTCCATTTTCTCGCTGATTGCGTTGCTGATTGCCATGCTGCTGCTCAACGTTCAGCTCGCCTTGGTCACCATTCTCATTCTGCCCGTGATGATCGTGGCAACATTTTACTTTTCAGCCCGTTCGCGGGTTGCTTTTCGGGAAACGCGGCAAACGCTCGGCAATCTATCCGCAGATATTGAGAGCAGCCTCAGCATGGTGCGCGAATCCCAATCTTTTGCCCGCACCGCCCTAGATATTGCTGAGTTCCAAGAAGACAACGCTGCCAATCGAGACGCCAACATTTATGCCTCCAGCATCACGTCAGCATTTGCCCCAACGATTGATGTGCTGTCCACCTTGGCAACCGTTTTGGTGGCAGGGTATGGCGGCTTTTTAGCGTTTAATGGCTCGGTGACAGTCGGCACGGTGGTGGCATTTTTGACCTATGCCCAACAGTTTTTCCGCCCCGTTCAGCAAATTTCACAGCTTTATACCCAAATGCAGGCCGCTTTTGCTGCCAGCGAGCGGGTCTTTGAACTGTTTGATACGCCGCCTGAGATTGTTGATCGGGACACGGCCGTATCCCTGCCCGATGTGGTGGGAGACGTGCAGTTTAACGATATCGCCTTTGGCTATGTGCCAAGCACCATGATCTTGGACGGCTTTTCGCTGAACGTTAAAGCGGGGCAAACCGTTGCGCTCGTAGGAGAAACCGGCGCTGGCAAAAGCACGGTGGTCAATTTAATCGGCCGTTTTTATGATGTGCATCGGGGAAGCGTCAATATCGACGGGCATGATGTGCGGGATGTGCAGGTGCACAGCCTGCGCGAGCAGCTCGGCGAGGTGCCCCAAAGCAGTTTCCTTTTTGCCGACACGATTGGGAATAATATCAAATACGGCCGTCCCGATGCTAGTGATGAAGAAATGGTAGATGCGGCCAAAGCGGCCCGCGCCCATGAGTTTATTTCAGCCCTGCCAGAAGGGTACGACACACCGCTTTCCGCCTCCGGTAAATCGGTTAGCCAAGGGCAAAGGCAGCTATTGTGCATCGCCCGCGCCATTTTAGCCGACCCGCGCTTGCTTATTTTTGATGAGGCCACGGCCAACATCGACACGCGCACGGAGCAGCTGGTGCAGGAAGCGATCGATGAGCTACTCGAAGGGCGCACCGCCTTTGTGATTGCGCACCGTCTGTCAACGATTCGGCATGCGGATAATATTGTGGTGATTGGGGATAGGGGAATTGTGGAGCAAGGTAGCCACGACGTGCTGATGGCGGCTGATGGCGCATACGCCAATCTCATCAACCAACAGCAAAACAAATAGTCTCTCCGTTATCTGTTATTCATTCATCAATTCAGCAGTAAATGATTAGGACGGCCGTTTTCCATTAAGCGGCACTCGCCCCTAAAAACGCCTCAATCTTCTCGGACCAATTTTGGAAATGCGCTCGGTCTTTTTCGCTCAGATAAGGGTTCTTAAGCGCAGCTTGACAGACGTTTAGCGCCTGGTCTTCCTGCTGTCGCTGGCGGTAAATGACGCGAAGATGCTCGTAGGGGAAACGGGTGGAGACTTGATCGTCGATGGCGGCTTGATAACAGCGAATAGCATCGTCGACTTGCCCGGCCATTTCAAAATTCTTGCCGTTGGTTAAGTTGGCCAGCATACTAGGCCGAATTTCACTGTACAGCAGATCATACGCGCGCAGCTTGGCTTTATTAACGGCCGTTTCTGCCTCACGCTCCAACTTCACAGACTCTTGTTCAATCTGATATAGCAACTGCTGGCGCGGATGTCCATTGGCTAGCGCATCATCAAACCGCTGCCGCAGTTCAGTTTCTTGTTCTAAAAAGAGGGCTTCATCTTTTTTGTTACTGTCATTTTTGCCAAAAGGCCACCATTTTTTCATGCTTATATTATGAATGAGATTGCTTGCAGATTGGGTTACATCCATATGGGGTTAATCGAACGCTAACATGAAACGCCCCCGCCAGCGACTCAAACTAGACTAGACGGTTCAGAGCCGTCGGTACTACCAGTAGGGTTCAATATCCTCTGGCGATTCTTTTGGGGTCTCTTTTTGCCATTGGGTCACATGGTGACACGATGAATGTAGAGACTTTTATAGATACCAAAGAACCTGACCGTTTTTTAACAGTCAGGTCCAACTCAGTTAATTGTTTTTCATTCACCAATCAAATATTTTTATGATCAATTAGTTACCACCCCCACCTCCACCGTTGCCGCCCCCATTGCCGCCGTTGCCATTACCACCGCCATTGCCATTGCCGCCACCGCCGCCGTTACCCCCATTGCCGCCGCCCCCATTGCCGCCACCGCCGTTGCCACCACCGTTGCCATTGCCACCACCGCCGTTACCGCCATTGTTTCCATTGCCACCCCCATTGCCATTACCGTTGCCGTTGCCGCCATTGTTTCCATTACCGTCGCCGTTATTGTCGTTACCGTCGCCGTTACCGTTATTCACATCACCAATGCCGTTGCCGCCATTGTCATCGTCGGCATCGTTATCCTCTGCTACATCGGCTGGTGCTTCAGCGGGTGCTTCAGCGGGTGAATCTAGCGGCTCAGCCTCTGTTTCGGCAGCGTCATCGCTGCCAACGGCCGTATCTTCAACCGCCACCAGTGGCTCCACCGTCTCAGGATCCGTGGCGACTTCAGGAGCTTCAGTGGTGTCTTCGATAAAGGCCGTATTTCCATCGCCAAAATTATCTACCAGCCGATTAAAGGTACGATTGACCAAGTTACCATCAATCAGGAAGAAGGCCAGCGCAAATATAAGCGCGAATCCTGTCAGAAATACCAGGCCATTTCTCAGGAAATGAGTGGCTTCAGCCTCTTCTGGTGCCGCCGCTGGTAGCTCAACGATTGTCGGCTCTTTTGGGGAAACGGCCGTTGTTGCCGGCCAAATTGCATTCAAAGCAGGGGGCATTACCATCGTAAAATCCCCCCCTTCAGCAGCCAGTGTTAACGCCTGAACAAGTTGGTTCGCGGAACTGTAACGCTCAGTCGGTTCTTTTGACATGGCTCGGGCCACCACGTAATCAACAGCAGCGGGTAACTCGGGGCGCAACGCCACCACTGAAGGCACCGCTTGATTTAGCTGTTGAGACATGATGTGCAGCGGTGTTCCGCTATATGGATATTGCCCCGTTAGCATTTGAAACAGCGTTACGCCTAACTGATAAATATCAGTTTGAGGGGTGAGTTTGCCATCTACAATTTGCTCTGGAGCCATAAATTCAGGTGTACCTACGAGGGTGATCGTTTGGGTTTTTCCCTGCCGGTCAATAAGGCGGGCAATACCGAAGTCGGATAGGCACGCCTTCCCATTTTCATCCAAAATGATGTTGTGCGGTTTGATGTCCCGATGGAGGATATTTTGGGCATGGGCGGTATCGATCGCATTAGCGATTTGGTTGAGAATCGCGATAGATTCTACGAGAGAAAGGGGGCCATCGTTGAGCGCGGTGCGTACTGAACCACCTCCCAAAACTGGCATGACGATAAATAAACGGCCGTTGGCCTCACCGTGGTTTAAAACGGGCACAATACCGGGGTGATCGAGATTTTCAAGCATCTCAATTTCTCTAAAAAACCGAGCCCGCGCCTTTTCATTGCCGCTAAGTTCTTCACTTAAAACTTTGACAGCGACTTCGTTATTTTGGTTATCTTTTGCTAAGTAAACAGTTGAGGTTGCCCCACTGCCAATTTTTTTCACGATTGTGTAATTTGCGATTGTGTTCATGTTTAAGTCTCCGATGATGGGCTGAGCATGGGCGCCCAAGTCAGAATATGCGCCCATGCCAACCACATCTATAACCAAACGCCGCCATTAAAGCGCCAGCGTGGGAAAAAGAGGCGCATCACGCTTTGAGAGGCCAAAAAAGTAACCACCCAAACGGCGGTATAGTGCGCCCAAAATTGAAAAGCATTCGGTATTCCGGGAAGCGGCACAATCTGAAGGAGGCCAAAAATAAACAGTCCTTCAAAAACACCTGCCAGCAGTTGGAACGCTGGCGGCCAATCGTGGTCCCATCGTCTCTGCTGAATTTTGTCATAAAAAATATCCCAAATAAGTCCTAGAAAAATAACAACTGCTAATAAAATCAATGGGATTACCGAATTAAAGATAAGGGCAAAGCCAAAGGAAATAAGGGCTCCAAGGGAACCAAGTAATAAGAGACGGCTTTGCCAACGGCCTGATAAAGTGGGGGTCATGGTCTTGCTCCTACGGCCCAACGCGTCCACTGTGATAGGGACCGCACGCCATTGATATGACGCACATTGGGCGCATTGATGTGGGTTAAATCGTCAACGGATTGCAGGGCGGCGTACTGTAAGCCTAAGAAGCTATCTACTGGGGCGTAGTGACTGCCCAAAGTGATAACGCCGCTGGCGTAAACACGGCCGTTTCCATTCCGCATCATTTCAAGTTCAAAACAGGGATTGATTTCAAAGCGTCCTTGACTGTTAAGGGGCAAATCGTACGTCTCAATCAGATCATCTAAGAGGGCGTTGGAGCGCACGTTAGAATCCAAGCCGGTGGCATCGATGATAAAGTCCGCATTTAGCGTTGTTTCTCGAATAATGTTGCCTTTGCCCTGTAGATTGAGTGATAAGCGGCCGTTGCCATCTTGTTCAACCCAATCCACATCCCCAAACTGGATTTCGTACCAGCCTTCTTGCAGCCCTTCTTCAACCATTTCGCGCCAATCGACGCGGTCCGCGGTGGTCGTGCCACCCCAATCAGAGTAAAG
>JBCCFD010000169.1:0-14759 GCA_039029915.1 Chloroflexota bacterium | reverse complement strand
GAGTCGGTGCAGGGGAATCCGGTGTAATGGGTTCTTTAGGTAAATCGACATTAGGTTGATTGCTTGGTGCTGCCATTCGCTCTTTTGTTCGTTCCAATTCTTCTAGGAATCGATCCTGCTGTTCTTTTAGAGACGCCGCTTTCTGCTGTAAGGTGCCAGAAGGTGTTTTTGCAGATAAGGGTGGCGCAACATCAGCATCAACTAGCGTCTGGTAACCGCCAGCTAATCCCATCAGTTCACCAATTGCAGTAATAATTCGCCGTTTTAGGCGCTCATCTGAGATTTCAGATAGATTTTCGTAACGTTTACTGCCAACTTCGATAACGAGTCTTCCCATAGGCGGGACGCGCACGATGCGCATCAGTTCTATTTCTTCACGCATTAGATTACCTTTGACATGTTGGGCAAAAATGAGTACTACGGCCGTTTAATTTTTTTCGCTGAATATATTGTTCACACTGACGACAAAGCTGTCCGGTACGACGAAAGACAGCCACTGCATTTTGCATCTCACCACGAGTGCCATCTGGTTTAGCATACAAATCAATGCTTGCCCCTTCTCTTGCGATCCCCAAATTTAGCACCTTTTTGATGGCGGCATGGAGCTTAACAAAATCTTCTTCAGTTAATTCATCAGCACCACGTTCAGGATGAATTCCTGCGTAGAAAAGGGCTTCATCGGCATAAATATTGCCAATGCCAGCAATGATATGCTGATCAAGCAGGGTTGTTTTCATGATTCGTCGTCGCCCTTTGAGTCGCTCCTTGAGAAGATCAACCGTAAAGCTATCCTCTAGAGGTTCAGGGCCAAGCTTTTGGAAAAATTCATCTGTATTTTTTACCAGATACACTCTGCCAAATTTGCGCATGTCTTTAAAACGCAGTTCTTTTCCATTATCTAAGTGAAAAATAGTGTGAACATGCTTGTGCCGAGGAATCTCTGGGGCCACCACTGATAAATGCCCAGACATTTTTAAATGAATAATGAGATGCTCCCCGTTCGTGAGATGAAAAACTAAATATTTAGCTCGCCGTGAGATGGCTTGAACGGTTTGGTTATGAATTTGATATTTAAGTTCGTCCAAATCGTGCGTTACAATAAGCCGAGGCCAATCGTTCCAAACATCAATGATTGTTCTGCCAACGACAGGTTCTCTTAATGCACGCACGGTTGTTTCAACTTCTGGTAATTCAGGCATAGTGAGACAATTATATCGAATTTGCTATTTGTATCACTTAATCTAAAATAATCTTAGAAATTTAGGATTTTGGTAAATCGAGAAGTAGGAAAATTGATGTACCCTGATGACCGCGTTCTAGTAGTTTTGGTGCCAAAGCCCCAGGATTTTCAAATTATTAAGCAAGATAGTTGGTACCGTATCCCTCAAAAAAGTGCCCCAAAAGGATTTATTTCTGAATTTTTTGCTTTTTATTTTGGGCAGGCGTTCGGTTTAAAAAAGTGGGCCATTCATTACTATGCCCCCCGACTTGGGCATGAATTAACATATCGATGCGATCTATTTCCAGATGAACCGAATCACCCGAGAGCCAACGACTTATACTATAAAGTACAATTAGGTCCTATAGTGCAATTAGAGCAACCAATCTTAAGTGTAAAGTGGCGTCGAATTACGTTTTTACATACGACAATGGATCGGTTTGTAGACGCTCGTGAGATCAATGATTTGTTTATTGAGGGGAATGAGTATGTGGACCGAAGATTTACAACATTGAAAGACAAAGAAGTTCCAGATTGATTATTTTGTCACCAATAGGCTTTAATACGTACACGCTAAAGGCCATGATGAGCTTTTATATAACGCAGTATTAATTTTTTTAATTGTTATTGACTGCAAAACAATTTATGACTCTAAGTACAGCCGAATATATTTTAATGGATACGAAGATATTTGAGCTGAACTTCAAAGGAAACAAAAACAGATCAACAAATTTTTACCTATTGAATTTTTTTTGTTTGCACTTAGTGTTCTGTCTATCCTTAAAGGATGGTAATTGAGTTAAACAGACCTTGAGATTTTGTCAACCTTTTTGGAAAATCTTTGCCATCAATTGTAGGTGGAAGAAACAGAGGATATACCAATTGCAAAACTCAATAGCATTTTATATTTAGTTGATATGGATAGAAAAGATGTATCTTCACCGAATTGTTACGGACATTGATGACATTATTCCGTCTGCACCCTTTGTCCGTCCGGGTGGAAGCCTTCTTATGATGGTGGGTTTACCGGGTACGGGTAAATCATCTATTGTGGAAGGATTAAGTCAAAAACTACCGTGTACGGTTATCAGCACAGATAATGTTCGGTTGCAAATGCGAAATCAACCCACCTATACTGCGGCTGAAATGATGTTGGTGTATGAAGTTTGCTACTCTATTATTGAAGTGCGTTTGAAAAAAGGACAGCGGGTTATTTTTGATGCATCAAATTATCTGGCTGCCCGACGCGAGCATCTCGCTAAGATTGCGCGTCGATGTGGTGCGCCAGTCGCTACTTGTTCCGTTCAAGCATCTCAGGAGACAATCCGTGAACGGCTTCGCGAGAGAATTTATGGTAAAAGGCGTGACTCTGACTTATCTGATGCGGATTGGTCAGTTTACAAATGGATGGTTGAAGCGCAGGAACCGGTAGTTGGTGAGCATATTATTGTTGATACGACGTCTAACTTGCCTGATGCGCTGGCTGAAAGATTGAAAAATTATTGGTTGGAATGTGAAGACAACACCGAAAGCGACTTTGGTTTACAATCCAAGAGCTGGAATGGTAGACCTGACGACTCAGATATCACTCATCGTTGATTATTGGAAACAGTACGGCTGGCATATAGATGTACAACCAACGCAAGCGCCTGAGCATGCGATTGAATTGGCAAAGCAGGCGTCATTATCTGGTCACCAAATTGTGTTTGCTGGCGGTGGGGATGGCACTATTGGGGAGGTTGCCAACGGACTGGTGGGGAGCGAAACGATTTTAGCACCGGTGCCAATGGGAACAACAAATTCATTTGCGAGAGAGTTAAATTACCCAATGCCAACATGGCCACAGAGGCATCGTTTAACGGATGTCATGAAGGCGTTGGTGAATGGTAGAGTGCATTCAGTTGACGTTGGCTACAATGCGGCTGATGATAAAAACGGCCGTTTTTGGCTCATGTGGTCTGGTGTGGGGGCAGATAGTCATCTTGTCCATGCCTTAGAACCCCGACCAGCTTGGTCCCGCAAGCTGGGGCGCTTCGGTTACTCACTTCAGGGGCTGGTAGAGCTTCCTAAGTTCAAAAGCATCCATGCGACCGTACAAGTAGATGACCAATCTTTTGAAGATGAATTTGTGCTGATTGTCGTTACAAACTGTCGCTACTATGCTGGATTACTGCCTATGAACCCACAGGCAAAGCTAGATGATGGCCTTTATGAAGTGCGCCTTTTTCGGGGGAGCGGCACCGTTAAAACCTTAAGTTACGTCACTCAACTATTGCTCAATCGACCACTGGATGCGAATCAGGTTGTTGTGCTAAACGGTCGTTCCGTCCGTGTTGAAACAAAACAAAAAATTGGCTGCCATGCGGACGGGGACCAGGCGGGATACGCGCCTTTAGTCTCAGAATTACATCCCAAAGCATTGCGCTTGCTCGTGCCAGCCGACGCCCCAGCTGATTTGTTTCTCGAATCTGGCGACAAATTAACATAATCAGGCTTGCAATATACATAATATTACGTAAACTTCTACCATGGATAGAATAGATTTCCGCTCTGATACCGTAAGCTGGCCCACCCCAAAGATGCGAGAAGCAATGGCACAAGCCCATGTTGGGGATGATGTTTACGGGGAAGACCCTACAGTTAACCGCCTCGAAGCAATGGCGGCTGAGAAAGTGGGAAAGGAATCGAGCCTTTTTGTTTCAAGCGGAACAATGGGAAATCTAATTGCTATCTTAGCGCATACCACCCGTGGTGATGAAGCAATTATGGGCCATGATGCCCACACGATTCGTGCAGAAGCGGGCGGGATGGCAACGTTAGGCAGCGTCGTGCCAAAACCTTTACCTACCGATCAGTTTGGCAAGATGGATTTGGATGAGCTAAACACGGCCGTATCGCCCGATAACGAACATTATCCAAACACCAGCCTTATTCTTGTTGAAAATAGCTATGGCATGAAGCAAGGGTATCCGATCGAACCCGCTTACTATGAAAAAATTCGGGAGATTGCTAATCGGCAACGGCTCAAAGTACACATGGACGGGGCCCGTTTGTTTAATTCGGCCGTGTCTCAAAATATTCCAGCCAGCGAACTAACGGCGCATGTTGACACAGTCACATTTTGCTTAAGTAAAGGGCTGTCTGCACCGGCTGGGTCGATTCTCTGCGGAGATAAAGCGTTTATCAAAAAAGCGCGCCGCGCTCGTAAATCTCTAGGTGGTGGCATGCGGCAAGCTGGAATTTTAGCCGCTGCCGGCATGCTTTCCCTGACAGAAATGGTTGAACGTTTGGATGACGATCACCGTCGCGCAACGATGTTGGCAGAAGGCTTAGACACTATTCCAGGTATCCATGTCAACCCTGAAATGGTAAAAACAAATATTGTTTTCTTTGATCTTGATGAATCAGTTCACATGAACAAAGAAGAGATTATGCAGCAGCTACGGGAAAAGCAAAACATCTGGATCGGATCACAATACGGCCGTCGCTTTCGACTCGTGACGCATTACTGGATTCGTGACGAAGACGTTACGAACCTGTTGGACTCATTAAAAGCTATAATGACAAGCAATAGCTAACAACGCCGTTTCACAAATTACCAGAACAATTTTGTCAAGAAATGCGCAATTCGAAACTTTGGAAACAAAGTAATCACGACTCTAATTTATAAGTTAGCAACCTGTTTTGCTGAATTTGAGAGTATCGGAAAATTTATACCAAAGGTGACTGTTTTCTGGCTTAATGGTACTAAAACGATAGTCATCTAGGAGGCTCAAATGGCCAATCTGATTGGTCACACAATCAACGAACGGTACAAACTTGAAGCCCTGTTGGGTGATGGCGGTATGGGGACTGTCTATCGAGCATATGACTTGAACCTTGATCGGCAAATGGCGATTAAGCTGATGCACGCTCATTTTGCTAGACGGGCAGAATTTCGTGCTCGCCTCATTCAAGAAGCCAAAACGGCCGCCCAGCTTGATCATCCCTCAGTTGTAGGCATCTACGATTTTGGTGACTCCTCAGAAGGGCTGTTCATCGGCATGGAATATGTCGATGGGGGGAGTTTACGCGATCATTTACGTCGCCTTCAGCGCATGCAGAAGTACCTTCCTCTCGTTCAAAGCCTCCAAATCGCCGCTCAAATAGCTGATGCTTTAGATTACGCTTACCGAAAAGGTATTATCCACCGAGATGTAAAGCCGGGTAACATCATGCTTAAACGGCTGAGTCGCCCCGATGAACCGGGCGAACAGCCTTTCCGAGCGATGTTGACCGACTTTGGTTTAGTCAAACTGTCCGAAGGCACTGGCTTAACCCAAAGTGGTGCTACATTAGGCACCCCTACCTACATGTCACCTGAGCAGTGTGCAGGTGAAACCTTAGGGGCTAGCTCAGACCTTTACTCTTTAGGTATAGTGCTGTATGAACTCGTTACCAATCGGCTGCCATTCAGCTTCCAGTCGCTTTCTGAAGCAATCAGCGCCCACACCAAAGGGGATATGCCACCCAATGCCCGCGATTGGCGAAAAGACGTGCCGCCAATTGTTGACACCATTCTGACCCGCACCCTCGCCAAAAATCCAGAGGAACGTTTTGCAAATGGGGCTGAACTGGCTGAAGCTTTGCGCAGCGCAATGGTTGCCCTGTCTGGTGCCCCAACGCAGGTGATGGTGAGGGATGAGATGGATATCCTAGATCGGGTGAGCGATCCGCCATCCGGTTTTGAACTGCTTATTGATACCCCCGGTCACCCAACCAGTACGGTACCACTTACAAAATCAGTCATTACGCTGGGGCGCAATGCAGATAATGATATTGTGCTCCCCGCCGATGGGGTTTCGCGCCACCACGCTCGGCTTCAAGCAACGGCCCTTGGTTGGGAAGTTGTTGATTTAGGCGGAATAAATGGCACCTTGCTGAATGAACGCCGCCTCCGAGCGGATGATCCGACACCGGCATCCCCCGGTGTGAAAATTCATATTGGCCCTTATGAACTGACCTTGCGCGGTCCAGAAGTGGCGATTATGGAGCCAGCTCAAGAGCAAAATACGATGCCCACAATGGGGCGCGTCACGCCCGGTCTCCAACAGACGGGTTATACGCAGGTCAATACGATTCCTGAACCACTCGCTCTCTTTTTGGCGAACGACAAAATCACGGTTGATCCCAGTCAAGAAGCCACTTTTTCAGTTGAGGTTGTCAATCGAAGCCAGATTGACGATAGGGTTAGCGTTCGGATTCAAGGTGTACCTGCCGCTTGGATTGTAACACCTGGGGAATTTGTGACCGTTAACGCTGGTGAAACGGCCCAAATCGCCATAATGCTGCGGCCACCGAGACACCGCAGCACGCCAACCGGTCGGCAGCGTGTCCGGCTCCAGCTTATTTCACAACAGCATCCAGAAACAAAGCCTGCCGTTACGGCTTCCCTCCAAATTGGCACGTTTGTGGCGTTTGAAGCAGGGATGGATGCAGAAGAGCTTGTCTTACCGGGCTTGATTAATGTGTCTGTACAAAATACAGGGAATGCTCCCGGTAGTTTTAGCGTTGTGGCGCGAGATCGACAGCGTGCGCTCCAGTTTAGAGGGGAGCAAGGTCGAATTCGCCTTCAGCCTGGACAAACAGCAAAGGTTGAACTGCAGGTCGACGGGCAGAGTTCTGGTCTTTTTAGTGGGGGCGAACTTTATCCATTTGAGGTTGAAGTGGCCTCCCATTCTGGTGGGCAACAGATCTTGTCCGGTACAGCAAAGAGTGGTGCCTCTGTGCCGCCTCTTTTGCTTTATTCCCTCCTATTTTTGTTGACCTTAGTCTGTGGTTTCTCAATTTTCTTGGCATCAGGATTGTTTGATCGCCCATCTAATGCAAATAATGAGGTGCCCACAACGGTGCCGGTGGCAGGCATTGACTTAACGATGACGGCTACGGCTTTAACCCCGGCCGTACCGATTACGGTCACGGCCGTTTTACCTACAGGTGACAGCGACGGAGACGGCCTGCTAAACGACCAAGAAGCTGCCGCTCAAACTGATCCCAATAATCCCGACTCGGATGGGGATGGCTTAACTGATGGGCAAGAGGTGCTAGAGTTTGGCACCAATCCAAATAATGTCGATACGGACGGGGATGTGTTGCGAGATGGAGATGAGGTAAATCTCTATTTCACTGATCCGCGATTGGTTGATACAGATGGGGATGGGGTGCCGGACGGAACGGAAGTGACGCAAGGCACTGACCCTGTTGCCACAACCATACCGACAAATACGGCAACGGTACAACCAACCACCGAAGCAACCCCAACCATCACGCTTACCCCAGAGCCTTCACTAACGCCGACGCTGACCAATACGCCGCCACCGTCAACCACGCCAACCCAAACGCCTATCCCGTCGGCAACGGCTACCCAAACGCTGATTCCAACGAATACGGCGACGCCAACCATTACGCCAACGCTTGAACCGACACCAACGGCCACAAACACGGCCGTTCCTAACCCACAGCTCGTTTGTACCGATGCGCCACCTGCTATCGACGGTGTGTTTGATGTGACGGAATGGCCGGGAGCACCGCTGGTGCAGTTTGAGCCAGAAGGCCAAGAGGCCAATCGGGTTCAGCTATTCTTTGTGCGGGATACAACGAATTTGTATTTGGCATTCCTAATCAACGATGAAACGGAAGACGATAATGATTCGCTTCGGCTCTACTTTGATACGACGCGGAACGGCGGCGATCCTGACTCAGCGGATCGGTTCTTCCAAGTGCTGAGAGACGGCACGGTTCAAATTCAGGCTGGGCAAAATGGGAACGGTGACGGTCAAGAGTGGAATAGCAATTACACGAGCAATTTCTTCCAAGTCGAGATTGATAATTCGCTCAATGATCAATGGGTCGTTGAGATAGTAATCGATGCCAGTGCGGAAATGTCTGCGCTTAGCGATCCGTTTGGTATGATGATTTCCGTTTTGTATACCGGTTCTCTGGCCACATGGCCTGAAGATGGTATCTCTAACAGCCTAGATACCTATCAAGGTGTGAACAACGTCATTTGCGAATCGGGTAGTTAGATTTTTTAAACGGCCGTTATGATGATTGGTTTGCCCATTGTGACAACAATGGTATGTTCAAACTGAGCGGATAAACGGCCGTTTGTTGTTTTAAGCGTAAATCCATCCTCAGCTTCTTGAATGTGATGCGCTCCGTCAGCTAAAAATGGCTCAATCGTAATGACCTGCCCCTTCTTGAGCGGTTTAACCAGCTTCGCATCATAATATCCCGGAATGGTAGGGTCTTCATGCAGGGCGCGCCCAACGCCGTGCCCCGGTAAATCCCGAATCACTGTAAAGCCACATCGCTTCGCTTCCGATTCAATCGTTTTGCCAATGAGATTGAGCGGTTTTCCTGCTTGGGCGATTTGGATCGCCCTTTTTCGGGCGCGTAGCGTGCATTTGATTAATTTTCTTGCCAGTGCAGAGATGGGGGGCACCATAATCGTTGTGGCTGCATCTGCAAAAAAACCGTCTAGCTCCGCTGAGACATCAATATTTACCAAGTCCCCCTTTTTTATGGCCCGGTTGCCCGGTATGCCGTGAGCAGCTTCATTATTAATGCTGATGCAGGTGGCGCCAGGAAAGCCATAGGTAAGATTAGGTGCAGACCGCGCTCCAAACTTTGCCAGCATCTTTTGACCGATGAAATCAAGTTCAGCTGTCGTCATGCCTGGCTTGAGCTTTCTTTCCATCTCTTTAAGCGTTAAGCCAACAACGCGGCCCACTTTTTTTAAGTCTTCTAACTCTTTGTCATTTTCAACTGTCATTTTTCACCTATGTCATATGATGTGCAAATGTGTCTGCAGAGGCGGCATTGCAAGCCCGCTCGAATGTAGCGGGCAGCCGCGCATGTAAGAGAGATCCTTCTTCTAAATATTCATAAATTTCACCATAGTGATGAATTTCTGTTGGTGAAGTGCGGCGCATAATGTGCCACGGCCGTAGCTCGCTTGGCGAGGTTAAGCCCATCGCCCCAATAATTTCGCTTACGCTTTCAATTGTTTCTTTGTGGTAATTGGCAACCCTGAGCGCCTTATCAGACGGGACTAAGCCCGCCATCAGGTGGGGTTTGTGTGTGGCTACGCCAACCGGACAGTGGTTTGAGTTGCACTTTAAGGCTTGGATACAGCCGAGAGCCATCATCATGGCTCGGGCTGAGTAGCAAACATCTGCCCCTAACGAAAGCCGCTTGACCATATCAAAACCAGAAGAGACTTTACCGCTAGCGATTACGGTGATTTTGTCACGAACGCCAAATCCAGTTAGGGCATTGTGAACAAAGATGAGCCCCTCCATGAGTGGTGCGCCAACATGATTGGAGAACTCCAACGGGGCTGCACCCGTGCCCCCTTCGCCTCCATCAACGGCGATGTAGTCGGGCGTGATTCCGGTTTCCACCATCGCTTTACAAATAGCTAAAAATTCCCGCCTTTTACCAACGCATAGCTTGAAACCGATAGGTTTACCGTCCGTTAGCTCCCTGAGCTGGGCAATAAACTGAAGTAGCCCCTTGGGGGTAGAAAATGAGGTGTGGCCGGGTGGGGAGATGACGTCAACTCCTAGGGGGACCCCTCGAATTTTGGCGATTTTAGGTGTCACTTTTGTGGCTGGCAAGATGCCACCGTGACCCGGTTTTGCGCCTTGCGACAGCTTGACTTCGATCATTTTGATCTGCGCATGGCTAGCATTCTCTACAAACATATCGGGATTAAAGTCGCCGTCTAGCGTACGGCAGCCAAAGTAGCCGGTGCCAATTTGCCAAATCAGGTCGCCGCCCCCCTCTAAATGGTATGGACTAATGCCTCCCTCACCGGTGTTGTGGGCAAAGCGGCCTATTTTTGCCCCTTTGTTTAAGGCTAAAACAGCGTTGGCGCTGAGGGAGCCGTAGCTCATGGCGGAAATGTTGAAGATGCTGGCTGAATACGGCCGTTTGCAATCAGGCCCACCAATCGTTACCCGCAAATCTCTCGATTCCAAATGGTGAGGTGCTAAGGAATGGTTGACCCATTCATACCCTACCTTATAAACATCCTCTTTTGTGCCAAATGGGACCGTATCACGAACATTTTTAGCCCGCTGATAGACAAGTGAGCGCTGATCGCGATCAAATGGCACCCCTTCTGTATCACTCTCGATAAAGTATTGATAGATTTCAGGGCGAATACCCTCAAGAATGTAGCGAAAATGACCAATGATGGGAAAGTTGCGGCGAACGGCATGTTTTTCTTGGAAAAAATCATAAAAGCCTAACCCTACAAGCGGAATGAGAATGACCATTAACCACAGGATTGAGGATTGAAAAACAAGGCCAATTACTGCAATAACGAGAACAAGAATAACAAAACCAATAAATTCACGTCTCATAGCGCCTCCTTCAGACGAGCCAATGCTAGCAAAGGTTTTGGATAAATAGAAGAAATGTGTTTGAAATTTTTGTTTTGTGATTTATGTCGTAATTGATTTAGTTGATTCTCTAAGGATTAATTCTACGCCCATATGCAGGGGTGAATAATGGTGGTCAGGCTGCTCGATGCGAGTAAATATACGCTCAAAGGCTAGACGTCCCATCTCATATTTGTCGACCCGAATCGTGCTCAGGGAAGGGGTATACATGGCTGAAAGTTGAATATCATCAAACCCAATGATTGAAATATCGTCAGGAATTTTTCTGCCGGCATCTAAACAAGCCCGAATGGCCCCTAACCCCATCAAATCATTGTAAGTAAAGATGGCACTGATTTGGGGATATTTGTTTAAAAGTGTTTTGGCTGCTTCATACCCCCCAGCCAGTGTGGCGGGATGCTCAACGATGTAATTGGGGTTGAGATTATGATCAGCAATGGCTTGCTGGAACCCCTGCACACGACGGACGAGGGTGGTTTGGTTGATGCTGTTGGTTAACATGCCGATATGTTCGTGATTATTGTTGACAAAATAGTCAACGGCAAGCGTTGCACCACTGGCGTTGTCGACGAGAAGATTGTCGATTTGTGGATGTTCAACTATGGTATTGATAGATAAAATTGGACCAAACGAATCACCTAGTGACAAGAGCGTACTTTTATCAGATTGATTCCAAAAAGTAATGATGCCGTCTACACCTTGTGAAATGAGGGACTCAGTAACGGCCGTTGCTAAAGCAGGTTTATCGTCTGTGTTACAAACAAGGACATTGTAATCCCTATCCATCGCCGCATCTTGTACCCCACGAGCCACTTCTGGGAAAAATGGGTTTGTGATGTCACCAACTACTAAACCCACCATCTGAGATCGCTGTGTATTCATGGCCCGCGCCAACCGACTAGGCCGGTAGCCCAGCTGCTCAATGATAAGCATAATTCGCTCTTTGGTATCAGGGCTGATTTCACCTTTATCATTGATAGCGCGTGATACAGTTTGTTTGGATACGCCTGCCGCTTTAGCGACATCCGCAATAGTTACCTTCTGTTTCATAACGTGGCCTCGGGTTTTGTCACGTGATCGGTAACGGAGAGTATATCCATCCCTAATCAGAGATGCAAAAAACGGTTTGGATATCAAAAGGGAAGCGTGGCCTGAGCCTGTCGAAGGTGAATTGCGCAAACGAGACTTTGAAGGTTCAGCCTTCGTGGTAATGTTTAAAAACTATTGTAACAATATTTTAGATAGACATTGTTGAACAGCTTATCAATAGCAAGGAGGAAGAATGATTAAAGGTGTGCATCATATTGGGGCATCTGTTCAAAATGTGGGCGAGGCGGCTGCGTTTTATAAAAATGCTGTTGATTTGAGGCCGGAAGCCCAATTTGAAATTAAGGGCAGTCAAGTCGCCGATAAATTATTGGGTTTAGATGACGTGATGTGTAAAGGGGTGCTGATCAATGGCCGCACGACATTTTTGGAACTGCTACAGTTCAAATCCCCTAAACCCATCGAGCAGCCTATTAAACCGGTGAATGGTATTGGCATTACGCACGTTTGTTTTCAATCGCCAGAAACAGATTCGGCATTTGAAAAGTTTAAGCAAGAGGGCATGATAAGGATCAGTCGTGAAGACCCTGTGCATTTGGCTCGGCCAGATATTCGGTATGTTTACGGCCGTGATGTGGCTGGCTTGATGTTTGAAACAGAACTATGGACAACACCGCTTCAACCCTTTCCAGTTTGGATTGCGCATGTTGCTTTTGTATCAGCTGACATTGAACGATTAGTGAATTTTTATAGCAAGATCATGCTCCAGCTTGATGAGGTTCGGGAAATACGTCGGGTAACAGGTATTCCAGCACTGGATGTTGTGGCAGATTTGGACGATGTAGATTTGCGGTTTTTGCAGATTCCAGCAGGCAATATCCTGCTGGAGTTTTGGCAATATTTAAACCCACCCTCACCGGAACCAACTGTAACTCCATCAGCTGAACAGCTGGGCTACAGTCATGTCTGCTTTGAAGTTGTTGATTTGCTAGGGGAAGTTGCTCGCTTAAAGTCACTTGGAGTGGAATTCTTGTCTGAGCCGCTGCAATCAAACCAGCGGTGGTTGATTTACGGCCGTGATCCTGATGGTAACTTATTTGAGTTAATCGAATTTTTAGAGGCTGATGCGCCGATGTCAATGGAGAGATTATCATGAAAGTTAGGCGATTTACAGATAAAGTAGCTGTGATTACAGGGTCGGCCCAAGGCATAGGTCTAGCCACTGCTGAGCGTTTTTCGCAGGAAGGGGCTGATATTGTGGCGGTCGATTTACACGGGGTAGACTTTGACGCGGTAAGCAGGATCGTTGAAGGGAACGGCCGTAACTTATCAATTGTTGAGGCGGATGTGTCGAGTCAATCTGATTGGCGGCAAGTTGTCGAGAAGGCGGATGTGGAATACGGTCGTATTGATGTTCTCGTCAATTGTGCGGGTATTGCAGGTGCTTTAGGTGGGTTCGAAGATGTAACGCTCAAAGATTTTGAGAAAGTGATGGCTGTCAATGTGACCGGCACCTTCCTCGGAATGCAGGCCGTGACGCCTACAATGAAGGCGCAGAATAGCGGTTCTATCGTTAATATCTCGTCTATTTCGGGGGAGCGAGGCAATCCTAGAATTACAGCCTACACCACCTCGAAACATGCCGTTAACGGATTATCCAAATGTGCCGCCTTAGATTTGATTCAATATGGCATTCGTGTCAATGTAGTCAGCCCGGCACCTATTGACACGGCAATGATGAAGCAGGCCGAGGACGCGGCAGCGGCTCGACTCAATATTGATGCCGAGACAGCTCGCAAAATGATGTCTTCAAATTTGGTTATGGGACGCTACGGCCAGCCGGCAGAAATTGCGGCGACCGTCGCTTATCTATGCAGTGAGGATGCTAGTTTTATGACGGGTGCCGTCGTGGCGGTTGATGGCGGGGCTTTGGCACGATAAGCCTGAAGCAGGCATTTAATGATTATTTATGATAATAAAAAGTGATTTTGCTAGACTTAAAGATATTACGTTGCACTTTGCCCAAGCAGGACAGGGATACCCCATTATTTTCCTACACGGCTTCCCCGCCTTTTGGTATGTCTGGCGTACCCAACTAGAACAGCTAAGTCAAACGATGTGGGTGATTGCTCCAGACGGCAGAGGCGTCAATCAATCTTCAAAACCATCTAAAATTTCAGATTACCATATCAATAAACTTGCTCAAGATGTGATTCAATTGGCCGATTACCTAGAGGTAGAGCGCTTTGTCCTAGTGGGGCACGATTGGGGTGGTGCCCAAGCGTGGCAAGTGGCGCAACAATATCCCGATAGGGTGTCTCATCTTATTGTGGCAAATGCGCCGCCGCTTTCCGCACTCCATTTTGCCCTTGCCACGATGCCTGAACAGAAGGATGCTTCAGCGTATATGTATCGATTGAAGGCACATACAGCCGAATCTACTCTCCTCGCGAATCGTTGTGAACGTCTCTGGCAGGTTAGCTTTGAAAGGTTGATGGCTGCGGGAATTTTCAGCGATCATGATAAGGCGAAGTATCTAAACTGTTGGGAAACCCCAGGCTCCTTAACCGGGTTCCTCAATTGGTATCGCGCTAATATTTCGGAATTTGATCAGATTGATGCAGAAAGGCATAAGCCAAACGCTGAGAACCAGGTGCATACGAAAACGCTGTTGCTGTGGGGGGAGCATGAGCGCGCTTTTATACGGCCGTTGCTCAAGATCATCCCCAAATACGCCCCAAATGTTCAGATTGTTGATGTGCCAAACGCGAGTCATTGGATTCACCTTGAGAACCCATCCTTATTTCACTATCTAATTTTTAAATTTATTAGCCAATAATTTTCATTACCTGAGACGATGTTCACAATGATTTTTGGAAATGTGTCACTTGTGGCACATTTTCTTATTGTCCGAAAAGTTATATTTTGTTCAGTATAAAAAATAGGCTAAGTGTTCCGAAGTTTCTAATTTGAAAACCTTGATAAATAAAACCTTCTGAACCTCGAGGAAACGAAGCTATTACCGTCGTTTTATTCTAAACAGG
>JBCCFD010000168.1:0-14813 GCA_039029915.1 Chloroflexota bacterium | reverse complement strand
TGGGCCACGCTACTTGCATTGGGACAGGATGGACTGGCCGAAATGATTGAAGGGTTCTGTGAACGAGCAGTCCAATTTTCCGAACAGCTCTCTGAACGCGGGTTCAATGTTCAAAATGACGTCGTGTTTAATCAGGTGTTGGTGCAGTGTGGCTCAGCAGGGGAAACGGCCGTTACCCTCCAAAATATTCAGGCTTCAGGTGAGTGCTGGTGTGGCGGCACCACGTGGAACGGAGAGCCAGCCATTCGTATCAGCGTCTGTTCATGGTCTACTACAGCGGCGGATGTTGAGCGGTCGGTGGCAGCATTTGTGAAAGCAAGGGGGTAACGGCAACATTTCATTTAGAGACGCGACAGCGGCGACGTCTCTAAGTCGTGGATACAATTCGATTCAACGCCTCTAAAAGCGCCTCTAACTGCTCTCTCGTCAAACCCTGAGCGGCGGCGGCCTGCTGGATTGGCTCCCATGAGGGAACGGCCGTGTCTGCAGTAGGAATGTGATACTGAATAAACAAGTCGCTGGTTTCAGGCCAAATATCAACGGCCGTTTGCACCGCCATCATCGACGAAACAGTCGAAATCTCTATCGGCTTCGCTCGCAAAGGCTTGATCTCTTGCCGATGATCAACACCGTCATCCAGCAAACCAAACAGCCGAGCCGCATTTCGCCCCATGATATCTTCCCGAACATTATCGTCTAGCGGGAGGGCTTCCATAGCCCTCAAAAAAGGGTCAAACGATGCCTCCTTCATTGTGCGCGGGTAAATGCGCAGCGGATAGTCTGAGCCGTGTAAAATTTTCCAATGATCGAGGCAGGTCAGCGCCGTGGAAAAAATGTTTTCAACTGGATAAAGAAGCGGGGTTGCGGCCGTGTCGTACCAAACATTCCGCAGCTGCCGCTTAACGCGAGGCATCATCTCATAGAAAAAAAGCCCACCTCCCCAGTGTGCCAAGATCAGTTTGAGGTCGGGCAAGCGGCAGGCCAGCTCGTAATAATGCCGCAAGGGGGTGGTGCTTTTGCCTAAGTAATACCCTCCTATTTCTTCGCTGACGTGCAAATTAAGCGGGACATCCGCTTCTATACAACGCTCAGCGATTTTTAAAAATGAGGGGTCATCTAATCGAAATCCCTGCGCGTACGGGTTCAGTTCACCGACGCCTACCAAACCGTTATCCAAGCAGCGATGAAGCTCATCCATGGCGGCTTGGCCGACGTTGGGTTGAATGGTAGCCAACGCCAGCACGCGCTCTGGCCACTTTTTAATAATATCGATCGCTTGATTATTCCGTTGCACGCAATTCTCGTGCTGGCGAAAATATTCGCCCACCAGCACAACTCGTTCAATATGAGATTCATCCATCTGCCGAATCATCGTTTCTGCATCGACCCAGCCTTGAATGGAACGGCCGTTTGGCGGATTAAGCAGCAGATGCCAGTATGGTTCCGCATCAACCAGCAGCTCAAGACGGGCTTTTAAGGCTGGGGGGGTAAAGTGAACGTGGGCGTCTATTATCATAGTTTTTTTGTTTGTGAGTATTTCAGTATTTCAGCTAGTCAGCTTGTCAGCATTTCAGCTAGTCAGCTATACAGGTAAGCTCTCTAAGCGGTGCATCATTGGGATGGGCTTGTGCATACTCAATCAACTAACGCTCCACTGACACGCGATGCCACTGTCGTACTCCGATGGGGGCAAGTTGATAGCCAATTAAATCTGGGCTGACAAGTACGGCCGTTAAGCCATGCGCAATAAAAATCTCAGGTGCCTCATTGACAATGAGCTGTTCAATATCCGCATAGAGAGCTAGGCGGGCAGTGGTGTCACGCTCGACACGGGCTTGCTCCAGCAGGGTATCAATCTGGGGATTACTAAAATTGCCGTTATTTTGAGGGGATTCAGAATGGTACAGAATGTCGAGGAAGTTTTGGGGATCGGGGTAATCAGCACACCAGCCGCTACCAAAGAAGTGCCCCACATTCCCCGCATAAATTTCGTCGTAATATTGGAATGGCTCGATCACCTGTGGCTCTATTTGCACGCCGAGATTTGTTTGCCACTGGATGATAACGGCCGTTACAAAATCGCTCACCTCACCAAATCCAGACGTCGTGTAGGTCAGGCGTGGCAAGTCGGCCGGGTTACCAAATCCAGCTTCGTTAAGAAGCTGACGGGCCCCTTCTGGGTCAAATGTGACCCCCTCAAGCTCAATGTTAAAACCCGGCATGCCCGGCGGGAGGGAGCCATTGGCAAGGAGGGCGTCGCCACCCCAAAAGGCATTAATCAACTGCTCCCGATCAATTGCCATGCTAAACGCTTGCCGCACCCGCACATCATCCAGCGGGACAAGGGCCGCATTAAGACCTATCGAGGTTGTACACATGCTAACGCCCGTTTTTAGCTGTGAAATAAACGGGCTGTTCGGGTCTTGAACGCGATCAAGGTTAGCACCGCCAACCCCCACTAAGTCGATATTGCCCTGCTCATACTCTGCAAAGCTAAGGCTTGGCCCTAAATCATACACAACGCGCTGCACAAAGGCGGGGTCACCATAATAGTCATCGTGCCGCACAAGCGCCATCCGCTCATCATCCTGCCAGCTTGCCAATCGGAATGGGCCAGTGCCGTTTGGCTCTCTTTCCCAGTTGGGCGTCTCGACCGTTTGCTCATCAACAATGTAGGCGACTGGATACGCTATCTTCGCCAAAAAGTAGACAACTGGCTCAGCTAAGGTTACCTCGAGCGTGTGCTCGTCAATGACCCTTAATCCGCTGATGGTGTCGGAACGGCCGTTTATCTTATCCATCACCCCAGCAATATCCCCTAGGTAGGTCTGAGCCGTATCGGAGCCTAGCGCAGGATCAGCCGCCCGTTCCCAAGAGAACACCACATCACTGGCCGTCACCGCGCGGCCATTATGAAAAACTGCATTTTCGTGGAGATAGAACGTGTAAATACGGCCGTCTTCGCTTACTGTCCAGCCAGCGGCTAACTCAGGCTGCACCTGCAGATTGGCATCAAGGGCTGTCAAGCCGCTAAACACATGCCCCAGCGCCCCGCTTGGCCCCCCAAGCGTCAAGGCTGGGTCCATCGTTCGCGGCTGTCCGCCAGACAAATTAATGGTTTCATTTGACTGATTTGATGATGGCAGAAGCGTAATGCCTGCATCGTTTTGGCAGCCAGCCAGAACAATAAGCAGTCCGAAAATAAAGATGTGATAGCTCCAATTGTTTGCTCTTTTCATACGGGCGAGTTTTAACGAGAAACGGCCGTTTGTCAATAAAAAAGTGGGTGCCTCTAAGAGACACCCACTGATTACTCATTACTGATTACGGCTCACTGAATCCATCTACGGCACAATTACCTCAAGTTTATATTGCGTTGGGTCACTGTAGCTATCATCCGTAATAATGCGAATATAGTAAGTGCCCGGAGATGACAACCCAAGGTCGATTGTTTTTGACGTTGAGAAATTGCCATTATTTTGCAAGAAGGTCAAATTTGAGCAGTTTCCAGAGTACACAATCATCTGCCCACCAGCGGTGAAGTTTGACAGCTGGACTGTAATCGCTTCGTTTTGTTCAATGCTGAATACATACCAATCTTCCAAATCCTCATGCGCGAAGGAACGCGGCAAATTAGGTAGTAGGGTTGCCGCCTCAGAGCAGACATCGTTCGGTTCATCCGGTCGGAAATTGCGCACAACAAGCGGGAGATAGCTCACGTTGATCTCAAATGGATTGACTGGCTCATCAACCTGCCAAATAAAAGAGATTTCAATCGTATCTTCACCGTCAAAGACAGCAATTTCTACCAAATGAGTTCCTTTCTTGGTGAGTTGCCCCGTGATTAACCCTGTTGCCTGATTGATAAAAACACCAGCCGGTAATTCAGTCGCAATATACAGCAATGCATCACCATCTGCATCGGTAGCAGAGATTTGAAGCGAAACGTTGTCACCCACAATGTTGAACTGCGTGTCCGGTGTATCAATAACGGGTAGATTGTTTGGCACCTCAGTCACAGACCACACAAATGACGTACTGGCGACGCCGCCGCGACCGTCATCAACGCTAATTGAGACGGGGAACAGGCCAATTTGGGTCACCGTGCCAGAGATAGCGCCCGTCTCATCGTTGATTGACAGTCCGGTTGGCAAATTAACCGCTAAATAGGTTAGCGGATCGCTATCTGGGTCAGATGCCACAATCGTTAAATCAACCGCATCGTTGATAATATTGGTTTGGTTACCGGGATCAGTAATCGACGGGCCGGTATTGGCTGTTGTGTTTACTACCCACAGGAATGTGGTGTTGACAATGCCACCTTTGCCATCATCAACGGTTACAATAACAGCGTATTGGCCACCCTCCGTTAATTCACCACTGATTAACCCATCAATCGGGCTAATATTGAGTCCGGGCGGCAAGTTGAGCGCACTATAAACTAACTCATCTTCATCGATATCTGTTGCTTCAATATCGAGACTAACGATGTCTCCCACCAAATTCGATTGATCGCCGGGTTCAACAATATTGGGGACAATGTTTGGTACGGCGTTAACCACCCAAATAAAGACCGCACTGGCTTCACCTTCGTTGCCGTCATTAACTGTTACAACGGTCGCGTATGTGTTTGCCAATGACACGGTGCCTGAAATAACGCCTGTCTCCCCGTCTATCGCTAGCCCGTCAGGCAGGCTAATCGCAGAATAAGTCAGGGTATCGTTGTCTAAATCTGAGGCCTCGATATTGAGCGTCACGTCGTCACCAATTGTGTGTGACTGAGTAGCGGGGTTCACAATTTCAGGGATGTTATTGGTACTGCCCTCTTGGTTAACGACCCAGTTGAAGATGGCGTTATCAGAATCCCCGTTCTCGTCTTCGACCAGCAGGAGGATGGCGTAGCGGCCTGACTGGGTCAGCGTTCCTGAAATCAAACCGGTATCTTCATCAATTGCAACACCCGGCGGCAGGTTTACGGCCGTATACACCAAATCATCATTATCTGCGTCAACCGCTTCAATCTGCAGTGAAACGGCATCATTTGTGAAGTTTGTCTGATCGTCAGGCGTCGTAATGACCGGCGGTGAGTTTGGCACTTCTGATATCGTCCAAGAAAACACAATAGCTGTACTACCGCCATTGCCATCATCAACCGTCACAATGATTGCAAACGGCCCTGATACAGTTGGCGTCCCGGAAATCAAACCTGTATTTTCAGCAATCGATAAACCAGTCGGCAACCCTTCAGCCGCATAAGTTAAGGGATCATCATCTACGTCAGTCGCTTCAATTTGAAGGTTAACAATATCGTCTAAATTATTGGCTTGATCACCAGGGTCAGTTACAGATGGCGGGGTATTAGGCACATCATTAACAGTCCAAGCAAACACGGCCGTTACTGGATCACGCCCGTCATCAACCGTCACCACCACGGCAAAGGAATTGATTTCCGATACGGTGCCTGAAATCAAACCCGAATCAGCGTTAATTGATAAACCCGTTGGCAGATTTTCCGCACTAAACATCAGCGTGTCATCATCCGCATCGGTTGCTTCAATCATCAAACTAACCGAATCACCGACGATGTTGACTTGGTCACTGGGTGTTGTCACATCAGGGGGCGTATTGGGTGGCTCATTAATCGTCCAAGCAAAAACGACATCTGCACTATCTTCCCCATCGCTAACGGTCACAACCGTGGCAAACGAGCCAACCGACGTCGCTGTGCCTGAAATCAAGCCGCTATCCTCATTAATTGACAGCCCAGTTGGTAAATTTTGAGCTGAGAATGTTAGGGAATCATCATCTGCATCGGTCGCCTCAATCGCTAAGCTAACCGTATCATTCACCGTATTCGTCTGGTCACCCGGGTTTGTGATTAATGGGGGATTGTTTGGCACCTCAGTCACTTGCCAGCTAAATAAAATACTGGTGGATCCATTTCGATCATCACTGACTGTAATTTCAACCGCAAAGGTGTTGATCTCGGTCACTGTTCCTGAAATCAAACCGGTCGTGGCGTTGATGCTTAGTCCGGTAGGCAATCCAGTCGCCTCGTACGTTAACGGATCATTTGTAGGATCTGAGGCTTCAATCTGCAGCGAAACGACGTCATTAATTTGGTTTAGTTGATTACCGGGGCTGGTTACGTTGGGTGGTTCATTGGGCGGTTGTCCAAAAGGATTATCGTCGATGGCTGGCTCAATAACTAAGTACGCAACATTCTCATCGGCATGGGCCACTTCACTGTTAAGTGAGGCCTCCTCTTCAATAAACACACCAGCGCTTTCAGTCGTCAGGATTGTGCGGCGAATGGCGACTGTATCACCACCGTTTTGTGTTTGGTCAGTCGCAATAAAGATGGGGGTGCTCAGATACGTTTGAGCAAAAGTAACCGTTTCAACCACTTCATCAACCGTACTTCCAGTTGATGCGGCTTCGAAGTTATCGTCTTCGACGGTTGGCTCAAGGGCTATCCAATGGATTGTTTCACCTGTATGTGAGCCACCAGCCTCTTCTTCTTGAACTCTAACTGTGAACTGGGAGGTTTGAACAGTCTGAATACGAGTTGTAACCGCACTCGCTTCGTTTGTGGAGCTAACCTGTGTAAAAACTAAAGGAACGGCCGTAAATGCTTGTGAGAAGGAAACGGCCGTAAACGACTGAGTCACCCCTGTTTTTACACCAGCTAACAGCTGCTTGCCGTTTGCTAGGGTAAACGTTCCTGCTTCAGCCACAACATACCCAATCGTTTCCGAGGCGTGGGCACCATCTAAATAATCCCATTCATCAATTTGGAATTCAAAGCTATTGTTCGTGACATTACGCACTCTGACCGTCGTGGGCTCGCTGTCGTTAAATGAAGGGGGACCCATCACAATAACGGCCGTTTTGTAAGTGTGCTGCAAATTGACAACGTGCCATTGTCCAGCACCCGATTGCGCCACGGTAACAGAGCCCGCTTCATTGCTTCTTGGAATACCAATCAAATTAAAAGATGTTTGAGCGATACCGCTGCCGTTGCTTACCGTCACGGTCACCGCATAGCTAGTTGTATCTCCATCAGCCAGCGTACCGCTAATTTCTCCGGTATTGGCATCGATTGAAAATCCAGCAGGCAACCCAGCTGCAGAATAAGTCAACGACAAGTCGTTCGGATCATAGGCTTCAATAGATATTGCTGTGCCATCACCTTGGACTGCATAGCTATCACTTGGTTTTGTTACAACAGGGTTTGCTGAGTAAGGAATTAAATATTTACCCGGAATAACTTCTAAACTTTGACCAGGAAACGCCCAAGCAACCGCAATATTATCGCCACCTGAGGCTTCTTTTTGTAACACTTCGATGTAATATCTTTGACCAGCTTCCAATGTGATTGATGTGGACTCTTGTTCAGGGAACTTATCCCACTCTCGAGAAGCCGCCCAATCGGGCACGTTGGCAATAAGCTGGCTATTGGCAATTGCACTATCTGTGCTTAAGCGAAGCTCCCCCTGATCGTCGGTGGCCAGCCAGAATGTATACTCGCCGGATACTGGGGCAAATAGATACCCTCTCATCCGAGTCCCGTAATTGTTAGCCCAATCTGTTGGGGCTTCAAAACTAGTTCGCGTGTCTTGCCCAGAGGGGTTATTGGGATAATTACTGTTACTTGTTAAATCAACCACATCATCCCCAGAAATCCCGGTCCACCATTCACGGCTAATTTCACCAGACGTAATGGGACGAACAAGCCAACTAAATGAAATGATTTTCGTATCAGAGGTATTTGAGACGGATAATTCCACCTCATAATACCCTTCACTACCTTCTGGTGAAGTGCCTGAAATCAGCCCCGATGCACGATCTATGGATAAACCATCAGGTAAACCGGTTGCAATGAAGATCAAGTCACCACCAAATGGATCTGTCGCGGAGATTGGCAGATTGACGGCTTCACCCTCTTTGCTCTCTTGAGAATCTGGATTCGTTACTTCGGGGGCGAGGCTGTCCGGTTCCAATAATAATTGAACATTATCAATATCAATTTCGGTAATTTCAATTGATGATGTTTTCTTATTGTTATACCCTCCAATAGTCAGCGTATAATCACCATTGGACAGTTCGCCCACATCAAAAGTGACATTTTGCCAGCCTGAAGACTCATTCGCGGCCCCACCGTCAATCTGAAGCACATAATCATTTCCGTTTAAACCATATAATTCATTGTCAAACGAGATTAAAACCTGGCCATATTCATCATCTTCGTACTCAAAATCAACAGTGAGCTGATAATCAAATGAGATGAAACCTGTTCCCTTACCATTAACGGTAACGGACTTTGTCCACCCACCGGACATATCATCGATATCATCGCTATCTACACCACCAATTTCAACGTGCAGTCCACCACCGCTTATTCCCCCGGAGGATTCAAATGTTCCAGTGGCATAATTAGGTTGGTTGGTACTTCTAAAGGTGTCGTCTTGATAGGTAAATCCTTCGCTATTTGAATCAAATGAAGCGCCCATTACGACGACAGGATCAACGATGACCAGGTCATCAATACCGGCTTCAATAAGCGCCCCAGCTGACGTTTCATCTGAGGCTTCAACTAATATGTAAATGGTTTGTCCAGCAAACGCAGCCAGTGACGATCCTGAGGCGGTCCAAAACGCCCCACGATGTTCACCTTCACCGGCTTCATTAACCACCACTGTTGTTGACGAACCAACAATGCTAACTCGTAGAAAATCAGCTGAATCAGCTGAACTATTGTGTGCAAAATAATATTTAAAAAATAGATGGTAGTTAGAATTGCCCGGTATCTCGATAGCTGGGGAGCGAATAGAGGTCACACCACCGTCGAGATCAAAATCCCCTGCGCCAGTACCGGCTGTCGCACCGGTTACTAAGGCTTGGGTGCCGCTCGCTGCGTCTTCTGGCTGCAAAATAAATCCAGCATTTTCTGATTGTTCTGGATCAGCAGCTTCCCACTCGCCCGTAATGGCAGTATCGGTGCCAAATGGATCTAAGGTCCAACCTGGATCGGTTTCAAAATCAGTTTCATAAAGTACAACTGGGGCGGAATAGGTTTGGTTGAAGGGTAAAAAGAATAAGCTGAATACGGCCGTTACTAGCATCCATCGAACGAACTTTTCAATCGTTTGTTTTGATTTTTTGGTTTTGTTAGCAAGGGACGCACGAATATCTCTTCTGGTGGCGTTATTTGAATCCATTACACATTTCCTCTACACTGCAAAATACTACAAATACCGTGTTGAGCTTATGTTTTACACGAGCAAACTAACATCCTGTATTTCGTTTTTTGTGAGTTTAGGGAATTACAGTCGATTACGCGACATGATGAGCAATTCTTCAATCCCAACACGTCTAGCCACAGAATCATCTGGCATTTCGCGATGCAGTAGCGTGAACCCGTGTTCAATCATTCGTTCGGCAACTTGGTCAGGCTGAACAACATAGGGTGGACCACCCTCTCTGTTGCCAATGGGAAATGATAGCGCAATCCATCGGCCATCAGATTTCAATAGTCGATAGGCCAGAGCCGCATAATCATCTCTGCGGGAGGGATGTATGGCACAGTAGCAAGTGTATTCCAAGATGTAATCAAATTGATGGGTCAATGAGTCGGGCAATTCAAAAATATCACCCTGAATAATGGTAATGGGATAGTGGGGGTCTTCAAGCGCTTTCATTTTATTAACGGCCGTTTCCGCAAAATCAACGGCCGTTACCTCGAAGCCATGTCTAGCAAACAAATGTGCATCATAGCCCGAGCCAGCCCCCAAAACAATCATTTTTCCAGCCGCGAACTGTCCACTCTCAGCCAACCGAGTAAACACCGGCGTTTCATGTCCCATATCCCACGGGGAGTTATCCGTTTCATACAAATCTTGCCAGAACTGGGCATCATTAACATCGCTCATACCCTAAGTTTATCAGGGTTTGAGCGAGCGGAAATTAGAGGTTAAAGATCAGTAATCCTATTCTTATTTGGTGATTACTCATTAATTGTTAATTAATGCCCCCTAATTGTTATTTCCATATTGTCTAAACCCCCTCAAATGTTGTAAGATCATAGGGCATCCATTTGCACAAATGTTTAAGTCAATCACAAAAGGAAGTTTATCTTTAGTAAGAGCTAAACGTGATTGGCTTACAGGAGAGCAAGAACGTTTCTGAAGCTGTTTTATTTCAAGTTCTTTTTGTTCTCCACTGACAGGTTAGGTATGGCGCATCAAAAGACAAAAACAATCGCATCTTATGGCTCGTGGAAATCTCCCATTAGCTCAGATTTGATTGTGACGGGCTCTATACGCCTAAATTCAATTGTGCTAGATGGTGAAGATGTTTACTGGACAGAAGGGCGGCCTTCAGAAAACGGCCGTTCTGCCATCATCAAATGGTCCCCCGAAACTGAAAGCTATGAAGAGATGAGTCCCGCAGGCTTTAACGTGCGCAGCAAAGCCCACGAATACGGTGGCGGCGAATTTACCGTAAAAGACGAAATCATCTACTTCACGAACTTTGTTGACCAGCGACTTTACGTTCAATATCCCTATAGCGAGGCTGATCCACTTACCTCACCGGAAAACTTACGCTTTACTGATGGTCAAGTTGACCCCACGCGCGGACTCATCTACTGCATTCGCGAGCAACACAAAAGTGACCAAGAGCCTATCAACTCGCTTGTAAGCCTCAATCTTGATGGATTCAATGAGACGGGCGAAGTGCTTCACGAAGGTCATGACTTCTATTCAACCCCCAGCATTAATCCATCTGGAAACAAAATCGCGTGGCTGACTTGGGATCATCCAGACATGCCCTGGGATAGCACCACACTTTGGGTTGCGGAGATTGATGAAGTAGGCAAGCTCGTTAACCCAACCAAGGTTGCCGGTGGCGAAGGTGAATCAATCTTCCAACCGAGCTGGTCGCCCGATGGCGTGCTGCACTTTGTGTCTGACCGCTCAAACTGGTGGAATTTGTACCGCTGGCAAGATGGACAAATTGAGGCCCTGTACCCGATGGAGGCCGAATTTGGTCTACCCCAATGGGTATTCGGGATGTCCACTTACGGCTTTGAATCCGCCAATAGTATTATCTGCGCTTATACTCAAAATGGCCTTTGGCAAATCGGCCGTTTAAATACGCAAACTAAGGAATTAGCCCCTTTTGATCTGCCATTTACGACAATTGGGGATGTTCAAGTAAGTGAAGGAGCAGCCTGTTTTAACGGCGGCTCAGCCACTTTACCAGCCTCCGTGGTTCGACTGGACCTGCAAACGGGTGCTTTCAAACTCTTACGGCAATCAGCCAGCCTTTCTGTTGATCGGGAGTTCATCTCGGTTCCAGAATCGATTGAATTCCCTACGGAAAACAATCTTACCGCTTACGGTATCTATTATGCGCCAACCAATGCTGATTTTGCTGCACCAGAGGATGAAAAGCCCCCTTTGCTTGTCTTGTCCCACGGGGGGCCTACTGGGGCCACGGATACAAGGCTCGATTTGCGAATCCAATATTGGACCAGTCGAGGTTTTGCTGTGGTGGATGTTAACTATGGGGGGAGTACAGGATACGGCCGTTCCTATCGCCAACGACTCAATGGGGTCTGGGGCATCCTTGATGTGCAAGACTGTATCAACGCCGCTAAATATCTCGTCGATCAAGGATTAGCTGATGAGAACAAGCTCGCCATCAAGGGGGGCAGTGCCGGCGGATACACAACCTTAAGTGCCCTCACCTTCTTTGACACCTTCACCGCCGGTGCCAGCCATTACGGTATAAGTGACGTAGAGGCCCTCGCCAAAGAGACCCACAAATTTGAGTCTCGCTATCTCGATCGTTTGATTGCGCCCTACCCAGAAGGCAAAGCTATCTACGAAGAGCGCTCACCCATTCACCACGTTGATAAAATCAACTGCCCCGTCATTCTCTTCCAGGGCTTAGAAGACAAGGTTGTCCCCCCTAATCAAGCCGAAATGCTCTTCGGTGCTGTCAAAGCCAAAGGCTTACCCGTCGCCTATGTTCCATTTGAAGGGGAAGGGCACGGCTTCCGTCAGGCCCCCAACATCAAACGCGCCCTTGACGGCGAGCTCTTCTTTTACGGCAAAGTGTTTGGCTTTGAACTAGCCGATAGTGTAGAACCCGTTCAGATTGAGAATCTGTGATTTGAAGTAATCAGTATCCAGTATTCAGTAATCAGTTGGACATTTTACTGAACACCGAAAACTAAAGGCTGAATACTGATATGACCTCCCCCAGAAATAACTCCCGTTTTGCCGCACTCCAATATCGTGACTTTCGACTGCTTTGGTTTGGCCGTTTGCTTTCCGCGACAGGCTCCCAAATGCAGAATATTGCGATTAGCTGGCAGGTATTTGAACTGTTACAAGGAGAGCTATTTGAACTGATTCTTTTTGGCAGAACATTTACTTTGGGTGTGAGCGCCTTGGGTCTAGGCTCTTTAGGGTTGGTTCGCGTCATTCCTATCGTTATTTTTGCCCTCGCTGGTGGTATTTTGGCTGATTCACGGGATCGGCGTTCGTTGCTTATCGTAACTCAGTCCGCCTCAGCCTTTTTCGCATTAACACTTACCATCTTAACCTTCACCGGCTTGATCACCATTCCGCTGATTTACCTGCTTAGTGCCGCTACGGCCGCCGCTTCAGCATTCACGAATCCAGCCCAACAATCGCTCGTACCCAACTTGGTGCCCGACAAGCATCTGGCGAATGCGGTCAGCCTCAACTCGATTCTCTTTCAATTCGGCACGATTATTGGTCCCGGTGTCGCAGGGTTTTTAATTGCTCAGTTTGATGTGGGGGTTGTTTATCTAATCGACACAATTTCGTTTGGGGCGGTCATTTTGGCTTTATTGCTCATGAATTATCGGGGAGAGGCAGCCATGACAACCCAAGGGCTTGGCTGGGATGCCTTACTAGAGGGAGTACGCTACACGTTTCGCACTAAAATCATTTGGTCATCAGGGCTTTTAGACTTTTTTGCCACGTTTTTTGGGTCAGCCCGCACGATGTTACCCATTATTGCCACCGAGATTTTGAATGTGGGTGTTGAAGGGTTTGGCATCTTGGCAACGGCCCAGCCTGTAGGAGCCGTTATTGCAGGGGTTTTCTTAGCTTGGCGGAATGAGATTAAGCGTCAAGGTGTGGTGTTGATTACAGCAGTTATCATCTACGGATTAGCAACGGCCGTATTTGGCATTGCCACCATTTTTGCCCTCTCCTACTTCTTCTTCGGGCTAACAGGGGCAGCGGATACGGTTTCGGCCGTTATACGAGGCACTTTACGCCAAATGCTCACCCCCAATGAGCTGCGCGGCCGTATGACAAGCGTCAATATGGTCTTTTTTATGGGGGGGCCACAGCTTGGAGAGCTGGAAGCGGGGCTGGTCGCCGCCGCTTTTGGCGCACCATTTGCCATCGTGACGGGGGGGCTGGCAACGGTTGTTTGCACCTTTCTGATTGCGTGGCGGTATCCAGTTTTGCGGAATTATCAGGGGGATGAACCGCTCGATTAAGTATAAGGCAGTCGGTGGTAAAGAGGTTCACAAGGAACCACAGAACTTTTCAATCATTGCTCATTGAAAAAGTCAATAAAATCGAACGCAGATGACGCAGATTAGACTAATTTACCCGCATAATCTGCGTCATTCGCGCAATCTGTGTTCTATAAAATTATCTAGGCAGCGTCTTCGCTTTTGGAAAATAGTGAAATACCTAAAACAATGACTAGTGCAACTTCAACCGCCTTTGTGGCAATACCCAACGCATCAAACTGATCGTGCGTCACAATATAGCCCACAATTGTGATTAAGGTGTAAACAATTAGCCCAATGGTGATCAGTAGCTTTTGTTTGGGAATAAAGGTTTGTGGGAATATCCAAGCAGCACCTAAGCCAAGGTAGCCTAAGCCATTAAGAACAAGAAGGGTGCTGGACCAAACGAGACCACCAACAAGATGTACAACGGCCGTTATACCAATCAACCCCAAGCCAATGTATCCCAGCAGGTTGATTTTCTCTCTTTGCCATACATTGATGCCGCCCGCAAAAAGAAAACCACCTAACAGACCAACCCACAATGGAATCAATGCCTCAGAAAGGCTTTGGTTTGGATCGCCATGTCCGCCACCTTCACCGTGGCTGTGACCATGATCATCCCCATCATGTGAGTGTTCATGACCATCATCGTGGTCGTCTTCATCGTGGTCGTGGTCGTCTTCATCATGATCATGGTCATCATCATGATCGTGATCATCATCTTGGTAGAAAACGGCCGTTTTTTCCACCACACCCGCTCCCTCATGCGCCAATAAAGCAAGGCTATTTGTCAAAAGCGCTACTACAATAAAAAGGACAGTTAACCATCTTTTACTAGGATTCATTTTTATCATCTCCTGCAAATGCACAATGTTTTAATCTACTTTACAAGGAAATCGCTTAAATCCCACCTAACAATAGTGGTGCTCTTGTAGCCAGCACGTTGTTCTCAACTTCATTTAAAACCATAAAATTCAATCAGTTCAACGAGAATTATGCTTCCTATTCAAATTGCAACCTGGAAGCCACAAACTCCTTGAGATTGTAAGCAATGCAGGGCAACTGGCCATTGCGACACCTTAACCCAATTAGAAACGCAATTAGCTTCTCTCCAAATCCCAAACTGCGTTAAAATACCGGCTTGGAGATGCCCATGGAAACAATGACCAAACCTCAACTAACCACACACGATGCCGAAACGCTTGCCTACCAACATTATAAAATATCAGGCAGCGCGAAGCTG
>JBCCFD010000167.1:0-14880 GCA_039029915.1 Chloroflexota bacterium | reverse complement strand
ATGGCCTACACCAGTCGGCAGTCGCTCCACCGCTCCATCGGGCAGTTTATTGAGCGTCGCTACGCAACTGAAACAGAGCAATATGTGCATCTCTTGGCGTTCCATTTTGGACAGACAAACGATACCCAAAAGCAGCGACGCTATTATCAACTCGCGGGCACCGTTTCAAAACGAGCTTACGCCAACGAATCTGCCCTTGATTATTTCAAAAAGCTCCTTCCGCTTCTGGATGAGGCTGAGCAAGGGGATGTTTGGCTGGAAATCGGCACCATTCAACAGCATATAGGCGATTGGGAAGCAGCTGAGTCAGCTTTCAACCAAACGGTTAATTTGGCTAAGGCAAACGGGAATGAACAACTGCTGGGAAACGGCCGTTTATCGCTCGCCAAGCTGCTTATTCTTTCGCGCACCCAGTCAGATGACGTGATCCTCTCCCATTTACAAGAAGCAGAAACGCTGTTTGCGAAGCTCAATGACGCCGAAGGCAGTAGCCAAGTGCTGGAGCAATTGGGCTTTGCCGCCCTGCAACAGGGCGCGTATGTGGAAAGCCGAGAGTATACCCAGCGCTTCCTTGAGATGGCTTCAGCCCAAAACAATGTGGTGGGCCTTAGCGTGGCCCATGAAAATTTAGGGCTTTCCTATCTGGAACAGGGGCAAATTAAAGAGGCGCTGCATCATTTACAGACTTCGCTCAGCACTGCAGAAGCGTTTGATTACCTGCCGGGTGTCATTTTAGCTAGCAACGATTTAGCAGGTGCATTTTGGATGCAGGGGGAATATACAAACGCACTCAATTACCTTCATCGGGCTTTAACGGCCGCCAAAGAAATTGGATACAAAGAATCCCTTGGTCTCAGTATTGGCAATGCTGGATCGGTCTATCAATTCTTGGGCAACTCTGATTATGCGATGTTTTGCTATCAGCAGGCGCTACAGCTCACAATTGAAATTGGGGATATTCCTAACAGCACCAATTTTGTGTACAACATTGCCTATGTCAAAAATGGGCTAGGAGAGTACGGGCTGGCGGAAGCGATTTGTCACTATGTTATTGAAAAGTCAACAGCGTTAGAATTCACCTATTTTCTCTGCCACTGTGAGAATCTTTTGGGGGATATTTATGCCAAACAAGATAAATGGGGCCAAGCAAAGCAGGCGACAACTAACGCGCTGCGCATCGCCAAAGAGGCGTCTATTCAGGATATTTTGCTGCAGGGCGAGCTACGCTTAATTGTGGCGCAGGTCAAAATGGGAGAGGTAGCTTTGGAAACGGCCGTTTCGGCACTCCATCAGCTAACTGAAAAATGGTCTGAACCAGAAGATCAGGCCGCTATTTATCTTGAAATATTTAATTTAGATCGCAATCAAATTGAGAGTAAAAACAGGGCCGTTCAGCTATACGAAGTTGCTTATCAAAAAGTGCCCAACGCGCTTTATCGTCAACACATTGAGCAGCTGAGTCAAAAAAAGCTGCCCCCCCTACCCCAACTGCCGCAGCCTGATCTTGTCGTATCGTCATTAAAGCCAGTTGAAATATTGATTGCCCAATTGGGAATTGAGAGATTAGGAGATTAAAGTGTTATCCCCTAAATACTTCGTTATGTAAGAAATTTTGAACTCTTCCAGAGAAGAAGTATTTCAAAAATTTGGCAACAAAGCACTGAATCTCTCAATATTTAGTTTCTACCCATTCATAGCTCGCCACAGTCGTTCAGCACTAACGGGCGTTTCCGTAACGCCTATCCCCGTGGCATCCCGAATGGCGCTTGCTAAGGCGGCCGGGCCAGCCGTTAATGGCGGCTCAGCCATTCCGCGAACACCGTGTAGTCCCATCGGATTGGGGTTTTCCACAATAACGGCTTCAACTTCTGGGCTATTGTCAATTCTAGGCAGGCAGTAATCCATAAAAGTACCGGTCAGCAGTTGACCTTCATCACTAAAAACAAACTGTTCATATAGCCCAATTCCTAATCCTTGAATAGCCCCTCCCTGCATTTGGCCCTCAACGAGCATGGGATTGATGGCTAAGCCAACGTCTTGGATTGCTACATATTTGATTGGCTTAATTTCGGCCGTTTCTTTATCCACATCAATCTTGATCATGTGAACCACAAACCCGGGGCCCGCTTTTTCGGGGCTAGCTTGCCCTTTGCCAATAATAGGCATAACGCCCCGAGCGCTGCGCCCTTTACCGGCCAGTTCGCCAATTTTGATTGTTTTATCAGGCACCCCTACGACCCGGGCTTCACCATTAACAATTTCTAAATCTTCGTAAGCCGCTTCAAACTCATTGGCGGCGATCTCTAGAAGCTGGCGTTTCGCATCAGCGGCAGCCTCATCAATAGCACCCGACATTGTGTAGGTCACCTGACTGCCACCACTGCCGGGACCGTAAGCACCGGTAGTATCCCCTTGAGCTAGTTCGATATTGTCAGGGTCAACGCCTAGCGATTCCGCCGCAATCAAGACAAGCGCACTCTTCGTTCCAGAAATATCGACAATGCCCGTCTCAATGCGAACACGGCCGTCTGTATCAACACGACAAGTCACATCCGCATTGCCCATAAAGTTTGGCCAGCCGCCCACCGCCATGCCAACCCCTTCACCAGGCTGGCGATCTTTCCACATCGGATGAATCCGCGCTTGATCAAGCACCTGCTTTAAGCCAACCGTTGTGGCCCATTGATTGCCGGTCCCCGTATACCCTTCATCCTCAACTGCATTTTGATAGCGAAACTCGAGCAAATCAAGATTGAGCTGAGCAGCCATCTCGTCCATATTACCTTCAACCGCAAAAGCGGCCTGCGGTGCCCCTGGTGCTCGGTAAGCTCCTACCGGGTTGGTAAAGGTGTTTACTTCGTACGTGTCGATCTTCACATGGTCCCATTTATAAGTCCCTGCAATCAGGTTAGCCACAATGCCCCCGTGATTAAACGAGAAGACGGCGTTGTTTGTATAGACACTCGCTTCGATTGAGGTCAAAAAACCGTCTGATTTGGCACCCGTTTTAATATCAATGACGATTTCAGGGGCAGGGGTAGAAGAGAGAAAATCTTCGGAGCGAGATAAGGATAGCTTAACTGGCTGGTTTACCGTTAAGGCCACGGCCGAAACAAGCGGTTCATAAATACCGTACTTCGCACCAAACCCGCCACCAAACACCATCGGTTTTACAACAACAGCATGCTGAGGCAAATCTAACTGGTTCGCCACATCGTTCCGCACGCCATACATCCCTTGCGTCGCGGTGTAAATAGTTAAGCCTCGCCCCATTGGATCAGGATCAACAATGACCGCGTGAGGCTCTAGATACCCTTGATGGATACCACTAATGCGATATCGTTTTTCGACCACCACATCAGAATCAGCAAAGCCCACACCGACATCCCCTCGTTCAAAGTGATTCTTCGACTGTAGGTTATTCATGGCATCTTCATCGTCAGCCGCTTCACCTAGCTCGGTATTGCCGTGCAGGGAGGACATATCTTCCTCAGCGGTGGGAAAACCGGTGGGCCACACTTTAGGGGCATCTGGTTGGATGGCGTCCATAACGGCCGTTACCACATCATCCTCTGGTTCATAATCAACAAACAGAAGTTCAGCCGCATCGGAAGCGGCCATTTCTGACTCAGCCACAACAACCGCCACGGGCTGGCCCACCCAGAGCGTTCGCTCTTTGGCAAGCACGGCGTTGTTGCGTGAGTTAATGAGTTTATCTTTGGTCGGTAAATCTTCGGCGGTTAAAACAGCCACAACGCCCGGCACCGCTAAGGCGTCTTCCTTCTCAATGTCACCTATCTTGGCATTGGCCATCTGCGCTAAGATAGGACGCATATAAAGCATGTTAGGCAGGGAAAAATCGGCCGTGTATTTGGCATACCCTGTTACTTTCTCTAAACCATCAATAATCGGCCGTGGTTTTCCGATATATTGAAACTCTTTATTTGAACTGCCATTTGAATGATTCATTCACAACTCCAGCTGTTTAGATTGATCGATTATCTGATTGATGTAGCGTCGACTATTGCCTTATTCTTGGCTTAGCGGTTAGCTCTGCTGAGGAGCGCTAGCCAGAGCAAGTGCGCCACGCTATGTCATGTACTAACGAGGTTTTTCGCTCACCCAAATCGTTAGGTTACGAGTAGACAGTGTGGAAATGGTTTTGTGGTCGATAGATAAATGTAGATTCTTTTGGCTCCAAAATCCTGTCATTTACTGAGTAAACCACAAATATTGACCACATTTTCATAACCTTATTTGTCATTTACATATTTCAAAGCAAAAACCACACGTATTGAAATTATACCTGAGTATTAGATATTTATCTTGCATGTTCGGTGAATTTCACAGTATATCTTGCAATAAAACGGGTTGGAAATGTGAGATTGACTCGGTGAAAACCAATAATTCAGCAAACCTTTTCAAGATGCTTTCTGATTTTCACATAATACTTCGTTGCATAAGAAATTCATTTTGAAATAAACACCCTTTATTTGTTACTATAAATTGAGGTAATGAACAGTTTTTACTGAAATATTAAATGAGTTCGTCACACCGAGATGCCTATACCAGTTGAAGTCCTCTTAATTATCGCCATACCGTTCTTTGTTCGCACATCGATTATTGTGGCTCGTTCAGGCTGGTTAACGATGCTTCGTCATTTTCCCAAGAAAAAAAGTCCCTTAAAAGGAGATTGGCATAACGCTCAATTTGCCAGTTTTGGATTAACAAGCGGCAAGAATGGCCCATCCATACAGTTTAAGCTCCAAAAAGATGGGATTTATTTACGTGACGTTATTTTCCGCTTTCAATCCTTTATCCCATGGTCAGAAGTTGCTTTTATTCGTTATTTTTCACATCAACAAGGTGTCTTGACTGACTTTTTTCGTTTTGAGTTCCACAAAACTGATGACATTTGTCTAATCCAATCGGTAGAGTCATTAATGATGGCGTTAGCCATTGAGCCACCATTATTCGAAGATAGCATCATGATTGGCGACCACGTCATGGATAGCAAGAAAGAATTTATTGGCATCATTCGTGCCATTCACTATCGACCGGAAGAATTAAACCGACATTGGAAACAATACCATCTATTTTTAGAAATCGTTCAGCCGTTTGGAGAAACGGTCTATATTCCCGCCTTTACTATTCAAAGATACACTTCAAAAGTACATCTGTTTTTACCCTATGAGGGTCTGCGCTCGAATGGGCTACTGAATAAGCCGAAATTTATACAGTGCTAAAAAGCATAAATGTTAGTACCTATAAATCTTAGAACAGCCTTTACCCCCCCACCCCATTTTGCAAAAACCGCCTTACGTATATTAATGTATACATTGATATACGTAAGGCTCATGAGTTAATATCAAGCGCTCTAAAGATAGGGTGGGGGAGGTGAAATACAAATTTAGCATACAGGAAACGGCCGTTATGACTATATGGGGTATTGATCATTTTAATTTTTAGGGGATTAAAAATTTGGCATAAAACCAATTTAATCGTCTCGGCTCATTCACCGTGAATAACTGTTGAAATAAAGGATTGCCTTGTGTTTAACAAGATGTAGTTCGAAACAAATCGCAGAACAAACAACGTATACGTTATAACACGTCGCGCAAAATTAAATGTATACTAGCGTATACTATTGTATACCCTGCTCAATCACAGATCAGGCGGTTGCGCTTCTAAGTTGCAGCAAAGATCAAGATTTGCTAAATTTTTTAAAAATCAAAATTTTTGCTTAGATCGCCATAAAAATTCAATATGTCTATTTAGACATGATTGCGATAAAAGTTTGTTAGACGCCAAAATTTCGCTCTTTCATGTAAAAAAGCAAGCAGTTTTTGAAAAACAAAACGTAATTCAATCGCCAAACACGCAAAATCTCAATTTAAGACTTATTCAAGTCAAATTTCCCCGAAATGGACCTCCGCCAGTTTCTAGGTAAAGTTTGAGAGTGAAAACGGGTAACATATCACAGTGTATTTCAACGTATACATTGAAAATATAAGCAACTTACGATCTACAGCCAAGGTATACATTGATAGAAGCTATTAAGAGCGCCAGCTTAAATCAAATAACCCGCAACGAATACGGCCGTATAGCATGGCTTCGACGTCAACCATTACATCAAAAAGCGTAGAAGCTAATTTGATACCTCAATTAAAATTTTTCAAAAATGCGGCAAACAAATTCGGGATCTGCCCTTCTAAAGCCGAACCTAGGCTCGTTCGATTTATTGTGAAAGCAAGTTGGTTACAGAAAAGGGGAAAGAGATTTTCTCAAGGTATACTAAGGTATACCCTAGTATACCTTGAGCCAAAGGCATGGATATTTATTGATTTGAAAAATCAATTAGGTTCCGAAATTTAGGTGAATCACTAGCAATAAGTTCTGGTTCGGGGATCTCTTCCCGTTCATACATATCCCACGCCTCAAGCAGCAGGTACCTCGCCAGTTGAGATGCGGGAACACCAAGTTGGATAGACTCATCTACTATCGCTTCTTTTAATTCCTTCCCAATATCATAAGTAGCTCGACCGGCCAATCTTTCTTTTGAAGTTGTCTTCTTTGCCGCTGACCGCCTTCTACGGGTAGAAGAAGCGGCTTTTTTCCTGTTACTCTGTCTTGGGGCAGACGCAACTCGGTCCGCTACTTCGGCAGTGATTGGCTGTTCCTGCTGTTGAATTGGAGCTCTAGCTGGTTGGGGGCGCTGGGTGGAATTAGGTGGAGGAAGCCCCTGAAGCTGATCCATAATGTTTGGAACACTTTTTCGTTTACTCATCGCTCACTATCCTCCTTGCGAGGCCTAAATAGTCTTTAGATCCGTTACTGTTGGGGGCGTACTCAAATATATGTTGACCGTGAGCAGGCGCTTCACTTAAACGCACATTGTAGCGAATCGGCTCACACACTAAATTAGGAAAAGCTTGTTTAATCTGCGGTAAGATTTCGTGCGATTGCTTCACGCGATTATCAAGAGCGGTGGGCAGGACATAAGCGAGATGCAGCTCCTGATGGTATTGTTGAACTTCATTAATACGATGCCGGAATTCAATTAGACCGTCTAAGCTGAGCATCTCTAGATTGACCGGTGTTAAAACTTCGCGAGCTAGAAAAAGAACGTTTATTTGGACATTATCCCACCCTGGTGACGTATCGATGATGACGTAATCATAATGATGTGCATAGGGCTCAATAAAAGATGCTAAGGTCTCCTCCTGTCTAAAATCCTTTTTTGCGATAACTTGTTTAACGGCCGCGAGTCTGTTGCCGCCGGCCAATAAATGTAAGTTTGGGCGTGCTTCAACGAGCGCTTCTTCGAAGGAACAATCTTCTAACAGATAGTCAGCTAATCCGAGTGAAGGGCGAATTCCTAAAGCTTTACCTGCTTGAGATTGGGTATCCGTGTCGATTAAAAGCACGCGCCTTCCTGAAATTGAAAGTGCTGCAGATAAGTTGACAGCGGTTGTTGTTTTACCAACCCCGCCTTTAGATAATGAAATAGATATGATTCGTGTCATATTGAAACTTTAACACAATGTATACATTGCGCAAGTCAAGCAACGTATACAAATGTATACGCTAAAATCATATATAATTTTATAACGCTCTGAGAATAGATACAGATTTGCATTACTTAGGCACGATGGATTTTGGATGGAAGGGTGGGGGATGGAAAGCGATTTATTAAGTTTGGTTTTTATAAGCTTACATATTCAACAAGATTTCAAGTTGACTTTGCGCCTTATAGGTCGGTTTATTTAATATTAGTTCTTGATAAAGTTGTATAGCAAGGGCGTGATCTTTAGCTTCTTTCGTCAATTGACAAAGATAAAAGTAAATCTCGGCTTTCTGGTTTTGGGTTGAAAAATTCTGAAGCATATCTTTCAAAGAGGAAATGGCCTCCTGCTTTTTAAGAAAGCCCTGTGCTAATCTTGCCTTAAGAAGCTGACTTTCAAACCGCATATCATTATCTTGAATTTGCTCGATTAATTCCATGATTTTTTCTAGCAATTGATGACACTCTGTGTACTCATTTTTTTCAAAATGAATGGTTGCCTGTTTCAGCATTACATCTGGCAAAAAACGGGAGGGTGCTCGTTTTGAAAAAAAGTCAGCCGCAAGTTGATGCCGCTGCATCGCGCTATCAAGCTCTCCCAGCTCTTTATCAATATCCCCTAAGTTGGTGTTCCAAATTGCAGAATTTAGCTCATCTCCCAAACGCTGGCAAAGTTTAATTGCGGTTTCGTAATGCGGTCTTGCTTGCTCAAATTCCCCCTGTCTATAGAAAATGATACCTAAGTAACCTTCTGTTAATGAAAGCCCGCGAGTATGAGATAGTTTTTTGAAATAATTATTAGCATTAGAAAAATATTGGGTTGATTCAGCATAATCCCCTCTATTTAAATAAACCGTTCCAATTTTGACGAGGATGTGAGCAATAGCTTGTTTTGCGCCTGATTTTTCAACACTTGCTAGAGCACGTTTATAAAATCGAAGCGCCAACTCATTGTCACCCATACGCAAATAAATTGTTCCCAAATTACCTAGCGTCCGCCCCAATTCAGTTTGATTGTTGACTTGAATCCAATAAGAAACCGCTTCTTCGTAAGCAGCTATTGCTTCTGTATGAGCACCTCGTTGGGCAAATATGATGCCTTCCTTACTTAAAATAAGCCCAATAAGGTCAATGAGCTCACCTTCCAAGGCATAGGATTTCGCTTCGCATAGCAGCCGATCAGCTTCATCCAATTTCCCTTGAGCAATCAAACTTGTCGCCATCCCTACTTGATTTCTGATGATTCCTTGAAGATAACCTAGTGGTTTAGCTAAGTTAATACCCTTTTGAAACAATCGGTACGCCTTCTCTAACTCTCCAACTTCTAGATTGACAGATGCAACGCCAATAATATGTTTCACTTGCGCCTGCTTATATCCGGTTTCCTCGGCTATTTTTAAACCCTTATTAAGATGCTCCAACGCATCAGCATAAGCTGCATTTTGTTGATAGCAGTGCCCCAAATTGCCCAATGTTGTGGATATTTCGTTCCAATCATTGAGGGAATAAAAAATTTCTAAAGCCTGATCAAAATAAGAAAGAGCAGCTGAGTACTGGCTTTGCTTCAAGTAAGCCAACCCGATCTGATTCAAAATTTGAGCAAATTCTGAAGATTGTGAGTGTGAATGTCGCGGATAAAGGGTTTTTGCTTTTATTAGCAGTCTCATCGCTTGGGTAGGGTTGCCTTTCGAGCGCTCCCATTCTGCCTCTAACCGATAAGCTTTTGCGAGAAGGTTTTGGTTTTCTAGGCCGTTGGAAAGCAACTGAGCTCGATGTGCATTTTGAATAGCGAGCTCAAACAGACCACTCTGACCATAAAAATGTGAAAGCTGCAGGTTTAACTGGCAAAGCAATCCTTGATTATCCAATGTAGTTTCCCATTTTTCGGCTTGATGAATTGCCCATTTAAATTGTTGTATGGCTTCGCTGTAAGGTCCTGTAATTTGAAAATAATAACCTAACCCTTGGACACAATTGTTCAAAATTACTATATTTGGCGTTTGGATAATCCAGTGCCATGCTTGTTTAATATTTTCTAGATCGTTCTGGATTTCCTGAATGATGGCTTGAGCATAACGATCACGCAGTTTATTGGTTTCACTAGAAATAAAGTTCAAAAAATAACGGCCGTATTGTTCCTTAAAGTCTGTTAATTGGAAATCAAACTGTTCTAAAATAAATTGACGCAATAAGGAATGTATCTTGAAGCGGCGAGGTTGCTCAACTTGAATCAAAGACTTATCGACAAGTAACGACAAGCTTCTAAAATTTTCAGGAAATATTGCACGTATTGCCTGTTGCGAAAATCCACCTTTAAAGTGGGCCAAATAAAAAAGAACCTTTTGCTCTTCCATAGAAAGAAGATGGCACGATTGAGAAAAAACCGCCTCCATGCTTTGTTGACGCTTGGGGAGATCTTGAAAAGTAGACGCTAGAAAACCTAAATTTTTCTTGAGCTCTAACAAAATATCTTGGCAATCGAATAAACGAACCCATGAAGCAGCAATCTCAATGGCCAGTGGCATACCCTGAACAAGCCGACAAATCTCAATAATGGCAGGTGTATTGCTATCTGTTAACATAAAGTTTGGCTTGACACGACGCGCGACCTGCACAAAGAAAGTGGCTGAGTAATGTTCATTCAAATTTACGAAACCAGTTTTAGGGTCAGGATAAGGCAATCCTTCCAATATAAAACGATTTTCTGCCTGAATATTGAGTGACTCCCTCGAGGTCACGAGTAATTTCAAATGAGGTGAGTCCAGCAGCCATTGAGACAGCTGTTGTCCAGCCTGAATGACCATTTCAAAGTTATCTAATACGATAAGAATAACTTTACCTTGGGTCCATTGCTTCAATTGAATCCATACATCTACTGTGGTATTGCGCGTCAATCCAATCTGTTGAGCAACTGTTTCACCAACAAGATCGGCGTCTGCAAGCTCACCGAGAGAAATAAAGTAAACACCGTCTGGAAAAAGTGATTGCACATCAGCATTCTGAATCGCTGAAATCGTGAGTGTGGTTTTGCCAACCCCACCTAAACCAATAATTGAAAGCAAACGACATTCCTTCGATTTCAAATGGTTCGCAATTTTTTCAATATCATCATCTCGTCCAACAATTGGGTGGGGCAAGGATGGGGGATTGGCGGTTTCTAAAATTTCTGGGGTTTCCAAGTATTTGTCCTCACCAGAAATAATTTTGTTTAGCAGGGCTTTTGTTTCTGTAGATGGTTCAACACCAATTTCCTCATCTAGTATCGTTTTGCATTTTTCATAATGGGCAATCGCTTCGTTTTTACGGCCTAAAATTGCCAACAGAAGAATAATGTTTCTATGAGCTTCTTCACGTAGCGGATTTTGTGCGATTTGCTGCTGAGCAAATTTTAAGGCTACTTCATACGATTTATTTTGCAGGTAGCTCTCAGTTAATTGATGCAAGTATTGTAAAATTTGGCGATGAAGTTTTTCGCGTTCAGAAAAGAGCCACTCGTCGAATGAGGGGGCATCCGGTAATGAAAATCCAGCTAAAAGTTCACCTCTAGCAATGGAAACGGCCGTTTCCATTCGCTCCAAACAACCAACACACCCCTCTAAACTTGGGTGAGCGTGGCCTTCTATTTCCAAAACAATTTCCCAGAATTTAACCACATCAGTTGAACAATAAGACCCATTCAACATCACCGTTTGTTTCGTGACAGTGAGAAGATGTTCCCCTAATGCTGGTGCCTGCTTATCAAGTGACTTTCTAAGTCGGTAAATTGTTTGACGCAAGCTCTGTTTGGCTTGTGAATCGGGGTAATTTGGCCATAGCAAAGAGGATAATAATTCCCGCCTTATCGGAATATTGGCATTTATGGCTAAGTAAGCCAACAACGCTCTTGTCTTGTCTGTTGCAAATGAGTCGAGCGGTTTATCTTGATATCGGACCTCAAAGGCTCCCAAAAATGTTTGCTGTAATATTTGCATCCCTAATTATTGATCACTTATCAAGTTTCCTAAGTAAGCTGCAAAAATTTTTGAAAAATAAAAGGCTCAAAACAGTTTACTTCTAAGAGAAGTAGGAGGTTATTTATTTTTGAAAAATTTTGCTTCTCAATCAATACTTTGTTGCCAAAGTGATTAATTATATTGTGACGGAAAAAAAAGATTTTGTCACGAACTTGTGACGCCAACTTGCTATTTTCTCCTCGTGTCTAATTGCAAAAAAGTCATTCATTTAGGAGCAACTATGAGTCTTGATCAGGTTTGGCTGAATGTCAAAGAAATAGCGCTATTATGTATCTTTTTATCTTCTTGTTATTGGTTGATTTGGAAGGCGCCCACTTCTGTTGAAGGCGGTAGCAATTTAAATAATTATTGTTTTTCGGGTCATTTACCAATTGTTTTAAACAATGTGACCGGCGTACCTGAAGGGGGTAATGGTGAAGGCGAGCCAACGCTTACGCTCCCCAGCAGTTATGAATCTTGTGCAGGATTTCCAGATTTTAATGGGGACGGTTACGCAGATCTAGCCATTGGTGCTCCAGATGAAAATATTGGGAGTGTCCTTACATTTTCTGATGCTGGTGCCGTTCATGTAATCTACGGCAAGACGACCGGCTTAGAGGCTGTTTCGGCATCGGCGCTCCTTGATGACCAGGTTTTTGATCGAACTGTTGAAGGGTTGAATAGTTTAACGATGGGGGAGGGAGACAGTTTTGGGCAAGCATTAGCCTATGGGGATTTTAATCAAGATGGTTTTGATGATTTAGCCATTGGCGTTCCTGGCTCATTGGTCGATGGGTTAGATGCAGCAGGTGCCGTTCATGTCATTTATGGCTCCCGACATGGCTTGACACCAGAGGATGCTCAAGATTGGACGCAAGAATCTACGGCAGTGGATAGCACCGCTGAAGAAGATGATCAATTTGGTTTTAGCCTCGTTGGTGGGGACTTTGATGGTGATGGCTTTGATGATCTCGCTATTGGAACACCGAATGAGAACATCGGCGGTGCTTTAGATGCTGGCTCAGTCAATATTATCTTTGGGACAAGCCTAGGACTTCGGACCACCGTCAATCTTGCACAAGGGGTTGGAAAAAATGATGAGTGGGTCACGCAGGATCTTCTTTCTGGCAATAGTTCTGAATCAAATGATCAATTTGGATATAGCTTAACGAAGGGTGATTTTAACCAAGACGGTTTTGATGATTTGGTGGTTGGTGTGCCCTTTGAAGACAACTTCTTACTTGGGCTTGGCAATGCGGGTGTTGTGAATATTTTTTATGGTTCGTCCGAAGGGGTTATTCAAAGTGGAAACAATGCGTCTACGCAAGAAATTTATGCCAACTCAGACGGGGTTGATAATCTCATTGAAGAAAATGATCAGTTTGGTTTCTCATTAGCGGCCGCAGACTTTGATGGAAACGGTTTTGATGATTTAGCAATAGGCGTCCCCTATGAGTCTCACGGTACGGGCGGGAGCCTAATCCAAAACGCAGGTGCGGTTAATATTGTGTTTAGTTCAGTTGATGGGAGCGGTTTAGACCCATCAACAGGTGCCCCAATATTGCATCAAGGCCTAACGGGAGTTCAAAGCGATCCTAGCGCATTTGAATTTTTTGGTTGGGATCTTGTTGCAGCAGATTTTAACAATGATGGGTTTGTAGATTTAGGGGTTGGGGTACCGTTTGACCAGATTTTAGGTGTTCAAATTGGCTCAACGCACATTTTTTATAGTGATGTATCTGGTCCAGCAACCGTTGGGGATGAGCAAATATTTGATCCAGATAATCCTGAGGTGAACGATGGGTTTGGGTTTGCTGTAACGGCCGTTGATGCGAATGGAGATAGCTATATTGACCTGGTGGTTGGCAGCAACAACGACGACCCTATCAATATCCCAAATGATAATACCGGCTCTGTTTTTATATTTTACAGCGACAGCAGCGGCGTTTCTCTTGTAAGCAATGAAAACTTCTACCAAGGATATAACGGTGTCGCAGGCGCATCTGAAACAAACGACCGTTTCGGAGCCGTTTTACCATAAATAAGGAATAACAACATGAAAAATTTAACATCACTCATCTTCAAGCGAAGATTGTTTATTTCGCTTGTATTTTTAGCCGGATGGCTTATGGCAATCCAACTCTTACCCACTCTGACACCAACCATTCCGAAATGGCAAGTATTTGCTGATGGTGAACCGGATGACCTATTAGGTGGCCCTGCAACAATAGATGGTCCAGATTTTAATGGAGATGGTTACGCAGACCTAGCTATCAGCGCTCCGAGCGAAGATATTTCATCTGATGGTTTTGATATTTTTTTGGCAGGCGCTGTTCATGTTATTTATGGTTCATCTAACGGTTTAGATGCGACTAGCCAAAGAGGCACCATAAACGACCAATTTTGGCATTTCGGAAATGTTGGAATTGACATAAATCATGACGGTGTTATCAGAGGTTTTGGGAAAGCATTAGCATATGGGGATTATAACAATGATGGTTTTGATGATTTAGCTATTGGCATCCCCAATTCGCTCATCTCAGGTGCCGTACAAATTTTATATGGCTCACCCATAGGACTGACGACAAATCATACTGACACGTGGACACATAGCAATCTCAATATCCCAATCCAAGAAGGGGTCGCGAATTCGTTTGGGCGAAGCTTAATTGGGGGGGATTTTAATGGAGATAGTTATGATGATTTAGCTATTGGCATCCCGCTTGGAGAAAATCGTTCAGGTGCAGTTTCCATTTTGTATGGCTCTGAGTTAGGATTAAATAGCACATTCGGTGGCTCTTTACCTAGTCAATATCTCACCCAAGACAATATCACTTTTTTTCCCAATGCTGGCGAATTGCTGGATACTTTTGGCTACTCTCTTGCAAGTGGGGATTTTAACAATGACGAGTATAACGATCTGGCCATTGGTGTGCCAAATGAAAATTTTGGTGGGGATTTATATGATGCAGGGATGGTCCATATTGTTTACGGGTCAGTTAATGGCTTAATAACATCGTTCGACCATGTGCTTTCTCCCCAAGATATTAGTGCCAATACCAACGGAATTGAAAATAATCGCGAAGCCTATGATCATTTTGGGCTTGCTCTAGAAGCAGCAGATTTTGATGGAGATGGTTACGATGATTTGGCGATTTCCAGCCCTTATGAAAGCATAAATTCGGGTAACGATTTGATCGTTTATGCGGGTGCTGTAAACATTGTATATGGTGATGAAGGGGGGTTAAATCCAGCGTTAGGGGCTCCCGTGTGGCACCTCAACCGGGAGGGCATTCCTGGTCAAGCTGAAAGTAATGATAAGTT
>JBCCFD010000166.1:0-14881 GCA_039029915.1 Chloroflexota bacterium | reverse complement strand
GGCTCATCTCTTTGACAAAGGTTGGATTGAGCGTGCTGCAATCTATCCATAACGCATCTGGTTTAAGATGTTGGAGAAAGCCGTTGGGGCCCAGGGTTACGGCCGTAACCGCCTCGGGATGGGCCAGCATGGTAAATAGAATGTCCACTTCCCCAAACTCAGCCGGAGAATCAACCCAATTTGCCCCCGATTCAATTAACTTACTTGCTTTATCCTTTGACCGATTGTAAATTGTTAAATCAACCTGATTTTTTAATAAATTTGAAGCCATTCCGTGACCCATAATCCCTAAACCAATAAAACCAATTTTCATAATTGCTCCTTTTTAAGTAAAACGAAGTGCCTGCTATGAATAAATCTGTGGCACCAAACGTCGTGACCTCGAGGGTTCAAAGCGTTTATCAAACAAGATTTCAATTTAGAAACTACTGTATCGGGGTTAAAAATAGATTGCCTTATCAAATGATAATATTAGGGGTGATTTCCCGTTTTAAGCGTGAAAGTGAGACTTCTGTAATGCCTAAATAGGTGGCGAGATGATATTGGGGAATGCGTTCAATAAGTGACGGGTTTTTTTTGACAAAATCTAAATAACGCTCGGTGGCCGTTTGCTCAAGCATACTGCGCATGCGTAACTCTTTACGAATTAATAGCAGCTCAGCTAGCTTTCGACCTAAGCGTTCAAAGGCGGGTGCCTGGTCGTACAAGGCTGTGAACGCTTCAAAGGGTGCCACAAGCATGGTCGTTTCTTCAAGAGCCTCGATGCCAAAGTAGAGGGGGAGTCCCAGTTGGGCACTGGCTAATGGGCCAGCAAACTCATTTTCAGCTACAAACGCTTTGTTTGTTTCTTTTCCTGACTCTGAGAGATAGTAAAAGCGAAGCAGCCCTTTGCAGACAAAAATTAGATTGCTGGCTTGGTCACCTGGATGAGAAACGGCCGTTTTTGGGCGAGCTCTTGCTGTATGAAAAATTTGCGAAAGCTCGCGCCATTCATCTTCATCAAGCGATGCCCAAAGCGTAAGCTGCGTTTTTAGCTGCTTAAGATGATTGAGGTCTAGCGTTTTATTGATCAATACTTTTATTCGTCTTTCTTATTCATGCGAGCCTCGATCTGAGGCGCAACGACTGAAACAATAAAGAGGAGTGATATTAGGCTAAGAAAAAAGATGGCGATGGGGTTCATTTTGTGTCTCCTATTATTCTGCAAAAACATTGTTTCGAATACCGAAGATGTTTTTGGGATCATTTGCTTTTTTAATATCTTTAATCAAATTAATGGTGGCTGGCGACAGCGTCTGTTTCATAAAATCTTTACGGATTTTGCCAACTCCGTGATGGTGAGAAACCGAGCCACCCGCTTCCATAATCGTTTGGCGCAGGCTGTGTTCAATTTCACTAAATACCTTTTCGGGATTTTCAACCCCTTTTGTGGAAAATCCATGGGTAAAGTAAATGCAAACGCCCGTGTGATACACCTGTGAAATACGCGGGGAAACGTACGCCTTTCCCGGCAAATTGTAATCGGCATGAAGCTCAACCGCTCTTTCTGCGACGGCGTCAATGACGGCTTCAATTTTATCCCAGGCCACTGTCGTTTCATATGTCTCACCAATGATGTGAAAATTGGCTAGAAAATCACGAATATAAGCGATAGCATAAGTTAGTTTGTAGCCCCGCTTGCCATTCCCTTCACCGCCAGCGATCCCTTGGTGCTTTTTGCCAATGCGGTTGATCACCTTGTTTTGGAATTCAACTTCTTCTGAAGATCCCTCCATAACGACGGTGGCTGCACAAAGCTTGTCAGGGTCAAATCCTTTGACATTGAGCAGGAAAAATTTTTGAATATTACTCATCATTTTTTCTTGGCTAGTTGGCGTTGGTTTTAAAGCGGAGCCAAAGCGGAACTGAATATTATCAAGGAGCCGGACACTGGCCGGAATTGTGCCGCTGCGGGTTAGATCGTACAAAAATGCAACGCCATATTTAAAGTTTGGGAAGACAAACGAGGCAAACTTTACCTTTTCAGGAAGTTTGTGCACTTTCAAAACGGCTTTGGTAATTAAACCTAAATTGCCTTCACTGCCAAAGAAAAAGGCATCTGGACGAATCCCGATGGATGTTCTTGGCATGTTTTGAGCGTGAGTCAATGTGCCGTTCGGGGTGATCATAGTTACATTTTCAACGATATCTTCAATGTTGCCATAGCGATTTTTCTTCATGCCGCTGGCATTGGTAGCAATCCAGCCCCCAACAGTCGAAAGTTCCATGCTATCGGGCTCGTGCCCGCAAGTGAAACCTTCCTTGGCAAGCACTTTTTCAAGCTGTTTGCCGGTCATACCCGCCTGCACGCAAATTCGATAGTTTTCTTTATCAAACCACTCAATTTGATTGAGTCTCATCATGCTGACGGCTACGATCATTCGCTTTTCGTTAAGAGGGAGCTGTAGCGCGCTGCTAACGCTGGTACCACCACCATACGGCACGAGGCAAACATTGTGCTCTTCAGCAAGGTCTATGATTTTTTGAACATCGGCTTCGCTTTCGGGGTAGAAAACAAGGTCAACGGTGCGATCAAGCTGATCATAAAGTACCCTATTTACTTCGTCGGCCGTGGTTTGCCCATGACTATGAACTAAGCGAATATTGTTATCTTGAGTGTACTGAGAACTTGGAAAGGTGTCGGTAAGAGTTTTGCAAAACGCATCATTTACATGCGGCTGAGCGATAGGCTTATTTTCAACTTCTGTTTTCCGATCGTTTAAGTCGATTTTGATGTCGAGCATTTCTTCAACAAAGGGGAGAAATTCCGGCATAGTTGTGCCAGAAATTTCATATCGGTCACCTGTGACAGTCACTGTAAAGTCGGGATTTGCGACAAAGCGTGTATCTTTAAATCCCCATTTATGCGCATAGGTCTCATCTTTTGATTGTGACATACTTTCTCCTTAATTTTCCGATTTCTCTGTTCCAAATTCCTTTAAACCTGTTTTTTTGGTCTTCGTGCTCGTCCATCAATAATTCATGGAAATGATGGCTGCTCTTCTAATGACCTAAGCTTTAAAGAGAATTTATTTTTAGACGGTCGTTTAGCTTGCTAATTTTGGCTGCAAACGGCCGTTTCGCACACCGTCCAATGCGTAAATAAGCAGCGCACACCAAATAATGCTATAGCCAATAAGCTGACTCTGGGTGAACGGTTCTTGGAAGATGAATAAACCAATCAAGAATTGGAGGGTTGGCGCTATGTATTGCAAGATTCCAATCGTGCTGAGATTGATTAAACGTGCGCCGGCACCAAATAAGAGCAATGGGATGGCCGTAAACGCACCACTTAAGGCAAATAAAACGGCCGTTTGCCAGCTTGAAAAAAAGTGTCCAGCACCGCTGCTTTCAATAAAAATAAAATAGGTTAATGCAATAGGGGTGAGGATGGCGGTTTCAAAGCCAAGCGCATGAATAGACCCCAGCGGAGCCGTTTTGCGAATTAATCCATAAATGCCAAAAGTTCCCGCCAACGATAAGGCAATCCACGGTGGAGAACCAACTGAAATGGTTAAATAAACAACGCCTAAGAACGCAATAAAAACTGCCAGCCACTGATTTCGCCGCAGCCGTTCCTTTAAAAATACAACCCCCATAACGACACTTAGCAAGGGGTTGATAAAGTACCCTAAACTGGCTTCCACAACATAGCCAGCATTTACAGCCCAAATAAAAATGAGCCAATTTGAGCCAACCAGGAGGGCAGAAAGTAAAAATACGCGATACGCTTTTGGGTTTTTGCGCGCGCTAGCCAGCCAAGACCAATCTTGTTTATACGCCAAAAGCCCCACAACAAAAACGAGGGACCATATGGTGCGATGGCCTAAGGTTTCAATGGCTGGAACGTCTTGAAGGAGTTTCCAAAATAAAGGCAGTATGCCCCAAGTTGTGTAGGCACTGATTGCGTATAGAACGCCCTTGTTCATAACAGTTTAGGCAGCTGTTTCTTGGCGTTGCGTAATGTCGAGTATGATTGGGGCCGACCCTTTTTTTTGTTAAGAACTAAATTGCGTTGCCATTTCACAAAACGGCCGTCCCAAGTACCAATCAAATAACCACCACCCACTTCCGTGGCGTCAATAATTTCAACTTTCTTTTTCTTATCTGCCGAAAGGGCGTACGTTCCAGCTTCTTGGATTTCTTTCCAATCTTCAATGACCGTGGCCTGACGATACCAACGAGCCGGATATTTTTGGTTAATATTGTCGACGGAAAGATGCCCTGCAGATGCAACGCGCATATTTTTTGCCCCTCTACGAGACATACTTCCCTGATCTCGACGCCCCCCAAGTTGCTCTAGCTGATTGCCACCTCGTCGGCCCTTCGTCATCATTTCACGATACATTTCACCCTCTTGGTTCATCATGTAAATGATAGCTGACGCCTGAGCTACCACGAAAGTGATCAGTAGAATGGCAATAATATTCAATACCAAAAAGGTGATATTGAGCGCTTGGTTAAGCTCCGGTAAAAATCCAAAAATGGCATCTAATAAGCGAAAGATCAGCCAAACGAGCCCCACGATTGCTGCGTATAGCAAAATCCGCCCCGTGCGTGTCAGTCGGCTGTACCATTTTTCTATTTGTTTGGGCATCTGTGTTGCTCCTATAGTTTTTATCAAGTGTCAGGTGTTAGGTGCTCTTTGTAGCGGGCCACCTGCAACGCACTACTTATATCTTCTATTATCCGTGTTGTCTGGGTGATTGGCAATCTTAAATCTAAGTTTCTAATTGACTGATGCTGGTTTTGTCGTTTCTCGTCTTTCAATGGGGTGTGAGCAATCAGAAAACCTGACAGCCAATTTGTAATCCAAAAGACAGCAGCCTTTGACAACAAGAATTAGCTGTGATATTCTCCCTCTAAGATTTAGAGTTCTATAACTCTATATCATTATGTTATGAATACAAACCGCTTTTTGCCAAGATATTTAAAGTTTGCCCATCAGATTCAGGCTCAGATTAATGCCGGTACACTTTCTCCGGGTGATAAATTACCATCCCAAAAGGAGCTAGCTGAGCAATTTAACACGACTTTGATGACTATTCGGAAGGCGATTCAGGTTTTGGTTGATGACGGCATTCTTCAATCCGAGCACGGGGTCGGGACTTTTGTAGCAGACCCCAATTTGCAAGAGGAGCAATTTCAACTCTTTAGCTTAAGCGATGAATTGCACCGTCGTCCTACAGGTAATGTGGAAACAAAGATAGTGGGGGTGAAAACGGCCGTTTTTATACCAAGTGCCTGCCAAGTTCTACGCTTACCTGAAGAAACGGCCGTTGTGCTGTTGGAGCGCTTGCGAATTCGTAACGGGACGCCATTTGCATATCAACGTTCCTTTTTACCCAACCAGTTTCTTCATGTAGCCAACCAGATTCAGCCCAACACCTCACTTTATTCAGCCCTGCAAAAAGCAATTGGTCAGAACCTAACGATGGCAAAAGAGCTGTTGCAACCGATTGTTTTGGCTGAAAAAGAAGCAGTGCTGCTACAAACGAAAGCTGGACAGCCCGCCTGGCTCTCTTATCGCATTAGCTTTAATCAAGGTGGACAACCTATTTTATACGACGAAGCAATTTTAAAGCAGGATAGCTTTGTGATGACGGTGGAGCACTTTGGAAAGCGGACAAAAAGCCAGCTGAAAATGCTGGATGAATATTCACCCGATATTTTTTCGTTTTTACTTGAGGAATAAGTGTTCCGAAGTTTCTAAATTGAAAACCTTGGTTGATTAGCACTTTGGAACCTGGAGGAAACGAAGTTTATGACTGTGGTTTTATTCAAAGCAGGAACTTCGTTTTACCTAATACTTCTAAAAGGAAAGACTAAAGGAAATTTTATGAGATCAACCAGATTGCCCAGTAAATTTGGCCCATATGGCGGCCAATTTGTGCCGGAAACATTAATGCCCGCTCTGCATGAGCTAGAAGCGGCCTACATCGAGGCCAAAGCTGATCCCACATTTCAAGAAGAGCTTGATCATCTTCTAGAAACTTACGTGGGGCGCACTTCGCCGCTTTCTTACGCTGGTCGGCTGACCGACTATTTGGGTGGCGCAAAAATTTATCTGAAGCGAGAAGATTTAAACCATACGGGTGCTCATAAAATTAACAACGCTTTGGGTCAGGCGCTGTTGGCTAAGCGAATGGGTAAGCAGCGCATCATTGCGGAAACCGGTGCAGGGCAGCACGGCGTTGGCACAGCCACAGCGTGTGCGCTTCTCGGTTTGGAGTGTATTGTGTACATGGGTGAGGTTGATATTGCGCGCCAACAGCCAAATGTATTCCGCATGAAGCTGGTTGGCACGGAAGTCCGGCCTGTCTCTAGCGGCAGTAAAACGCTAAAAGATGCAATTAATGAAGCAATTCGCGACTGGGTAACCAACGTTCGGGACAGCTATTACCTATTGGGGTCTGCTTTAGGCCCGCATCCATATCCAACGATGGTGCGTGACTTTCAAAGCGTTATTGGGCAAGAGGCGCGGCAACAAATCTTAGAGGCTGAAGGCCGACTGCCTGATATGCTGATTGCCTGCGTTGGTGGGGGCTCCAATGCGATCGGATTATTCCACCCATTTGTTGATGATACGGCCGTTCAGATGGTTGGCGTTGAGGCTGGCGGCAGTGGGATCGAATCTGGTAAACATGCTGCTCGCTTCGCCGTTTCAGCCAGTGCTGAAAATGCAACCGGTGTACAGGCTAGGCTCGGTGTTTTGCACGGCACAAAATCATATCTTTTGCAAACAGCTGATGGTCAAATTGCCGAAACCCACTCAATTAGTGCTGGTTTGGACTACCCTTCTGTTGGTCCTGAACATGCTTGGCTTCGAGACCAAGAGCGGGCTGGGTATACCTACGCTACCGATGATGAGGCGCTCGAAGGGGTTAAGATGCTCAGCAAACTCGAAGGCATCATTCCTGCCCTTGAATCGTCTCACGCTATCGCTGAAGTGATGAAAGTGGCTCCCACCATGTCAAAAGATGAAATTATCATCGTAAACTTGTCAGGTCGGGGCGACAAAGATTTAGAAACTATTATTCGTGAATTGGGAGACCAGCTGCCATGACATCAGGTATCGAAAGAATTCAAAACGCATTTCAAAAAGGCCACCCTGCCTTTATGCCATATTCCGTTTTAGGGTATCCAGACCGCGATGGCGGACTAGAAACGATAAGGCAGTTGGTATCAGCCGGTGCTGATTTATTGGAATTGGGCGTTCCTTTTTCTGACCCATTGGCAGATGGTCCTACCATCCAAGCCGCCACTCAGCAATCTCTCGAAAACGGCACCACCCTCAGAGATTGTCTGCAGATGACCCGTGAATTGAGGGCAGAAGGAATTGACACCCCTGCCGTTATGATGGGATATGTTAATCCTATGATGGCTTATGGCTTAGAAGATTTTGTTAAAGATGCGGCCGAGGCAGGCATTGACGGCTTTATTGTGCCGGATTTGCCCCCCGAAGAGGCAGATGAACTGGATGCGTTGTGTCGTGAATATCAGATGGCACTTATCTACTTTTTAGCACCTACCAGCACCCCCGAGCGGATTGATCTTGTTGCTGAAAAGGCGATTGGTTTTATTTACCTCGTTTCAATTACGGGGATTACGGGTGTACAGGATGGCGTTTCCTCTGAGCTAGGCGTTTTTGTTGAGCGGGTGCGGGCCAAAACGGATAAGCCCCTAGCCGTGGGGTTTGGCATTGGGAATGGTCAGCAAGCTAAGGCAGTTGGTGATTTAGTGGATGGGGTGATCGTAGGGAGTGCTTTGGTCAAAAGGGCGAAGGTGTCGAAAGAGTCGGTTTACGAGTTAGCCAATGAGCTTCGCGAGGCGCTATAAATTTAAATGATTGGTTGCTGTTGCTTGAGGTTTCTAAGCCTGTCGAAATGTTTGATTTTTCTTCGACAGGCTTCTTATTTGTCACGATTAAAATTAGTTCAAAAAATCAATACCCATCGCTTTTTGATAGATGCGGAGGCCAAATTTGGGCAGCACCATTATGAGATGTTCAAAGAGGTCGGCCTGAATGGCTTCAAAACTGACCCAATCCATTTCGCTTGAAAAAATGTAAAGCTCGATGGGCAACCCGGTTTCAGTTGGGGCCAGCTCACGCACAATTTTAGTGAACCCTTCTTGGTGAATGTGAGGATGTTTTTCAATAATGGCAAAGGCATAAGCTCGAAAAGCACCGACATTTGATTCAAAACGGCCGTTTCCCGAAGAGGCACCAGACAAAGCTAACAAACGCTGTAGTTCAGGTGTGTCTACCTCTTCAAACGGCTTTACCGTATTGATATCTAAGCTTATCGACCGCTTGATGCGCCGTCCCCCAGATTCGCTCATGCCCCGCCAATTCTTAAAAGATTGGCTGATCAGCGAACGGGTAGGAATCGTCGTGATTGACTTATCCGTGTTTTGAACCCGAATGGTGGTGAGGGCAATATCCTTTACGGTTCCCTCAGCGTCGAAGCTGGGCATGGTGATGAAATCATCCCGGGCAATCATCCGATTTGCCGTTAGCTGAATGCCAGCCACCAAGCTAAGAATTGAGTCTTGGAAGATTAACATTAAAACGGCCGTTGCCGCCCCCAATGTTCCCAAAATGTAAAGTACCGTCTGATTAAGAACAATCGAGGCAATCATTAGTATGGCAACCAAGACAGCAATGATTTTAAAAACCTGTAAAAACCCTCGAATAGGAAAATCTTTTGACCAATCTAAAGAGCGGTACATATCTAAGACCCCATTCAGGAACGCATCAACCGTAAGTAGACCCACAATAATGATGTAAATTAAGGCAAGATTGCTAATAATTGGGACCCATGTTTGATTTTCACCAAGGGCTAGAGGTGTCAAAATGATAATCACGATGGCTGGAGCAATATTCGCTAATTTAGAAAAAACCGCGCGCTGATTGAGGGCATCATCCCATTTTGTCTCAGTCCTCTCAACTGAAGAAGAAATCAGTTGCAAGAGGTACGTTTGTGCAATTAAATACGATAAAATTGCCAGTAGAATAATGACGATGAAACCAGAAATTCTTGAATAGTTTAATGCCGCTTCGGGTGAAGCTCCCATTGAAATAAACCATGCAATGAGATTATTTAACATACCTTTTTCTCCACTCTAATATGCTTGAATTTTAGTGGAGAAGAGGCACTTTTCAAAGAAGATAGAGAAGATAGGCAACATTAAAAGGTGAATATTCGTATTGAGGATGTTGGCGAACTTATTTTCAGGTCGTCATCACCCTTTTTTTTAGTACACTTATTCATTGATGTTTCACAAGCTGTGGCTCAGTTAAAAACGGGTAACAGTTTATAAAATTGTGATATTTTTATAGGATTTGTAATGAAATTAAAAGATCGCGAATTTGCGGTTATTGGATTGGGTCGCTTTGGTAGCGGCGTGGCTCTGCAGCTGGAAGAAAATAACTACCATGTTTTGGGAATTGACCAAAACGAAGAGATTGTACAGCGGATGTCTTCTCTGATTACACATGTGGCAATTTTGGATTCTACTGATGAGGATGCCCTTCGAGCCATCGATATTTTATCGTTTGATACCGTTATTGTAGCCATTGGTGAAGATTTCGAAGCGAATTTGTTAACGACTGTGGCGCTTAAAAATCTTGGCGTTCGTAATGTCATCTCTAAAGCGCCTACAAATCGTCAAGTGGATATTTTGAGCCGGGTGGGTGCCGACCGTGTGATTCAGCCAGAATATGAAGCTGGTAAAAGATTGGCGCAAGAGCTGAGCACGCCGGCCATTTTGGAAAAGGTGGCTTTGGGCAGCGAGCACGTAATTGCTGAAGTCATTGTGCCAGAAAAATTCGCGAATCAGTCGTTGTTGCAGGCTCATTTTCGAAGCAAGTTTGGCGTTAGCGTGATTAGCGTTAAGCGTGGCGATGACGTATTTGTTTCACCACGGGCTGACTTTATTTTATTACCTAAAGATCTTCTAGTTGTGCTTGGTAGAGAACAACGCATCGACAATTTTTGCCGACTCTCATGAGCCAAGATCGCGAATCAGCTAGAAGCGACCATCGGCGTAGTCATACGATTCCTGGTGAGGAGAGACATCCCCACTCTCATTGGCACATCTCTGTTCCGTTAAGAATTATTTTTGGCTTACTGTTTCTCATCGCTTTAGGCACGATTTTATTAATGCTTCCGGTAATGGCAGCAGAACGGCAGTTAACGTTTATGGAGGCTCTATTTACTGCTACCTCAGCCCTTACTGTCACCGGATTAACCACCATTACCGCCAGCACATCACTCTCTTTCACGGGGCAGGTATTACTGCTGTTTCTCATTCAATTGGGGGGCGTTGGCTACATGTTTGCCGCCTCTGTGGCCCTTCTGCTGCTAGGGCGTCGGATTCGGCTTAATAATCGGTTAGCGCTAGTTTCCTCAATCGGGCTTGATCAACCGGGCGAAGTGCAGCGTTTATTTAAGCGGGTGCTGTTTGGAATCTTAGCTTTTGAAGGCTTAGGTGCCATACTGCTGTACATTTACTGGCAAACAACTGGCATCGTGTCTGGAAACCGAGCCATTTTTTATAGTATTTTTCACGCTATCTCCGCTTTTTGTAATGCAGGGTTTGATCTATTTACCGGTTTAGCGGAATATCCTGATGGAATTCCTCAAGATAATGTATCCCTACTCATTTTAGCTGTTCTTATTATTGTGGGGGGGCTTGGCATTCCCGTCTTAACTGAACTGCTTAATCCACATCGCAAACGATTTACCCTACATTCGCGCATCACGCTTTGGACAGTTGTGGTATTGGTGATTTTTGGTTGGGTGAGCATAGGGATACCTGAAGTGCTAGCGGATGGTGTTTTACAAAATGAACCGATTTCGGAGCAACTTGTACGGTCGTTTTTCCACTCAGTTTCCACTCGAACGGCTGGCTTTACCGGTTTGCCAAACTTCGACCATCTACAGTCTGAGTCAGTCATGATGACCATGCTGTTAATGTTTATTGGGTCAGCCCCAGCATCGATGGGCGGAGGCATTACCACTGGAACCTTCGCTGTTTTGTATTTAGCAGTTTGGGGATACGCTAAAGGATATCCAACTGCTCAGGTGGGGGGACGATCACTCAAGCTATTAACCGTTCGTCGAGCGGGGGCGATCTTAACGATTGGCATCTCAGTTGTTATGTCTGCGACTTGGCTATTGCTTGTTTCACATGCTGATTTGACAATTCAGGAGGCGCTTTTTGAGGTTATTTCAGCGTTTGCGACGTGCGGCTTATCGCTTAATGTGACTGGTCGCTTGAATATTTTCGGTCAGTTTGTGATTATGTTTGTTATGTTTTGGGGGCGTTTAGGAAGCTTATCGATGGTATTGGCAATTGCTAAACAAGGTGCCTTGTATAAACCGCTTGTGACTTATCCTGAAGAGGAAGTTTTGATTGGATAGGTAAAAAAAATCCTCTCACAGGTTTGCCCAATAAGCGGGCTATCACCCAAACCTGTGAGAGGTTCTCAAGACAAATATGCTTGATGAAACGCTATGCGTCGTGAATGACAATTTCCTCATCGTCGAAAGCGTGCGCTTTAGCTGCTGGTGTGCCTTCTGTTGGCATAATGATGGCCATAATGAGGTAAATTACGGCGCCAAATCCGTTGGCTAAGGTAAGTAAAACAAAAGCTAAGCGGACTAAAACGGGGTCAATATTGAGGTAGTCAGCCAATCCAGTGGCGACACCCATAAACATTTTGTCGTGTTGATAGCGTACTAATCTTTTTTCATTCATTTTAAAAAACCTCCACAGTTTTTTGTTATCTTTTATAGTTGTTGGTCACATTTTGCATGTAGTTAATATCTATTACGTCTTTTATTTAAATAAGTTGCTAAGATACTTGCAGATTTTGGTTTTGATTGAAATGGTTATTGAAGTTGTCAACTACACAACTGGCTCTGAGCCTGTTTGCAAGTACAATGATTTCGTTGTTTTAAATGTGTGTATTTTGTTTAGGGTGATGGCACTTCATATTGTGATAAAAATATGGATTTTCATCGCCTAGGTAAGCGGATGAGGGATAGTTGTTTTCTCCTCTCGTTCATTTACCGATTTAAGGAGAAACATGTATGGTTACGATGATTAGACAGACACGCTTAGGAAGTCGCACGTTTCGAGTGGGTGTGATTTCGGGGGTAACGGCCGTTTCCCTGCTGCTTTTAATTTGGGTGCGCGCCAATGCGCTCCAATTTGTTGGCGGGGCATATGGCTGCGGGGCCATTGGTGATTCAATTGCCAATGTTCAAGAAGGCCGAACCGTTATTCCAATGGTGCCCGAACGAGACACCGGCGGAGCGGTGATAGACCGGAATATGGTCATTCAAGGCGGTTGGGATATTCCCGGTGGCAGTGGTGATTGTAATGGGGAAAACGCCAATCCGTCCATATTAGGTAAATCTGGGCTTCGTACAGCGGGCTTTACTTTTACAGCCCCAATGACGCGTTCAGAATTAACGGAAGCCACGGATGCCCCTGTATTATCAATTAGCGCCAACGTGACCCAGCTTGCTATTGAACATATGCAGCTAAGAGAAGATGACGGTGGCACGTTGGCCACGGTTGGCGGCGGTATCAGCGGTACCTTGATGAACGCCGCCCAAGTTCGGCTCACAAACGTTTTGGTGACTGACTCCACAACGTCGGACAGCGGCGGGGGCGTTTATCTTGAACTGAGAGATGGCTCTAGCTTATTGATTGAAGAAAGTGAGTTTTTTGGCAATAGCTCCGATCAAGGGGGTGGCGTTGAGCTTCATGTTTATGATGGCAGTGAAGTGACCATTATGAACTCCCATTTTGAAGGCAATCAAGCCGGCAGTGGTGACGGTGGGGCGCTCCGCCTCGTCATGTATGGTGGCACTGTAAATATTATGAATAGCTCGTTTGAGAACAACTCAGCCTCTGGCTCAGGCGGGGCCATCCAAATTGTGGGGATGAGCGGATCTAGCGAGGTTTGTATTACAAATTCAATATTTGATAGCAACAGCGCCGGTTCAAGTAGCGATGTTGGTCAATCGGGCTCTGGTGTGGACGTTTGTAATTTAGGGACTTCCATTTTCTTGCCAACCGTATTGAGAGATTCACCGCCATCTACAGACCAAGCGCGGATCACGGGCATTACGCTCAATGACAACTATGAATACGAGGTTGAATTTGAGACTTATAATTTTACGGCCGTTATGCCCGGGCAGCACGTTCACTTCTTCTTCAACACCGTTGAGCAAAGCGAAGCAGGTGTGCCGGGGAGTGGTCCATGGATCGCCTATGCTGGTGGCTCACCGTTCACGGGATACGATGACACCGACAAACCCCCATTTGCCACGCATATGTGTATTTTGGTGGCTAACCAAGATCATTCTGTCCAGCAGGATACGGGTAATTGTTATCGATTGCCAGTAAATAAATAATTAAAAAACGCTCTTGGGTCTTTAAAGACTTAAGAGCGTTTTTTAATTGGCAAATACAGTTTTCCGAAAGTGTGCAACTTGTTATTATGTTAACAAAATGGAAAACTGTTGAGTATTGCTAACCTCATAACTCAATGCGAATTTATGGAGAGCAATACAAGTGTTGTGTGCAGACTTTATGAAAGTCGTAAATTCTTAAAATTAAGCCGCTGGTCTCGGACGCGGGCAACTGTATTAGAAAAGCGGAAGCCGTCCCGCACCATGCCATACGCCTGCTGATAATAGAGCGGAATTAAAACGGCCGATTCTTGCACAACGATCTGGTCTAGGTCATGATAATTATTCAACGCCGCTGTGATATCAGAGGAAGCTAGCGTTTGGGCTAGAAGTCGATCATACGCTTCATCTCGCCACCCCCAATAGTTCAGCGGGCTTTGCCCTTTAACCAGCGCCAGAATATTTTCTGGGCCGGGATTGCCCATAGAAATACCTAACAAAAGCATTTGAACATCTCCCGTTTTGATAGCCTGAAGACTTTCTCCAATGGGTGCATCTTTTTGAATGGAAACATCGATACCTAACTGGGTAGACCAGCTTTTTTGTAAAAATTCTGGGGTTTCTCCAAAACCAGTAATGGAGACGAGTTTGATATCTTTTAGCTTTTCTTTGCCGAAATTGGCAATCATTTCCCGCGCTTTATCCGGCGCAAAGCGCAGCCCAATTTCTGGAGAATGTCCCGGCATACCTGGCGGTAACATACCGCCTCGGGCAGGCTTTGGCATACCTGACCAACAGTCTTGGATGAGCGCCTCTTTATCAATAGCCATGGCGAACGCTTGGCGAATAGCTGGATCATTAAACGGGGGTTGATGGCATGAATACGCTAAAAAGTAGGTCACGAAGCCCTGAATGAGCATTTTCGTGCCGGGTAATGTGTCATCATTAAAGTCGCTTAGCTTCTCGACGCGGCACCAATCAACCTTGTTTTTCGCATAATTTTCAACGGATGGTTCGATGCGGTCTAGCTCAATCTGGGTGAGCTGTTTGGGGTGACTTTTTCGATAAAATGGATTGATGGATAATCCTAAATCGGCAGGGGGCTTGTTTGGGACGGGGTGCTGATTGAGAATATAGGCGCCATTGCCAACAAAACTTTCCGGATTATGCCAGTCGTTGTTGGTGATATGCTTTGGGATGGGGAAAGCGATGGGTTCAGCCAGCAGGTACAGAAAATAAAGCGATGGGGCTTCCAGCTCAATTTCTAACGTCAACTTATTGACCGCTCGGACACCAATCGTTGAAGGATCTGTTGTTTGGCCAGTGTGATAGCTGCTGGCTCCTTTAATGGTGTACAGTTTGACAGCCATGTTTGATTTTGTAGCGGGGTTAAAAAGGCGGTGCAGCGC
>JBCCFD010000165.1:0-14886 GCA_039029915.1 Chloroflexota bacterium | reverse complement strand
TCTATCTGTTTATTGAGGGACAAGATGCGCCCTATCGTGAACTGCGATTGTGGCTTGATGTTGAGGACAACTAAGTATGAATGGTTTGAGTAGACGGCCGTTAACGGCCGTTCGCAACGATAACTTTATTGCCGTGGCGTTTGGTTATCTGGTTTTAATTATGTTTTCTGAAATTGTGACCGTCTGGATTGTGCCTCAGGCGACTGCTTTGCTGTTTGGTTTGCTCCAATTTCAGTTTATGCTGATGTTGTTTTTGATTAGTCTCCATGCGGCCGTTCGTTGGCACACCAATGAACGGAATGTCTTACTTTCGTTGGCGATGGTACCGATTATCAGACTAATAAGCCTGTCACTACCGCTTGCGAATATCCCCCTGATTTACTGGTATTTTATTATCAGTATTCCGATTTTTATTGCGGCGTTCATGATGGTGAGAGAGTTAGGCTACTCTTGGGATGATATTGGATTAAACGGCCGTTATCTCCTATGGCAAATTCCCATTGCGCTTTCAGGGTTTGTAATCGGTTTTCTCGAATTCATTATTTTGGAACCCCGCTCTCCGCTTCAAACATTTACCTGGGTGCAATATGTGATGGCCGGGTTGATTCTCTTAATCAGCACAGGCTTTTTAGAAGAGCTGATTTTCAGACGGATTATGCAGATTAATGCGGTGGAGAGATTCGGCCGTGGGTTTGGCATCATCTATGTTGCCGCTATCTTTGGTGTGATGCATATCGGCTACAATTCATTCACAGATGTACTCTTTGTATTTATTGCGGGACTATACCTTGGCTGGGTCGTCGATGTTACCAATAGTATTGTCGGCGCTACCATTGCCCATGGTATTGCCAATATCACCCTATTTCTCATCATGCCTGCCCTCGGCTACACGCCTGAACCCATAACAATGCAGTTTGATTTTATTCAAGTGCTTCAGGACAACGCTGGATGGCTTGTGCTGCTAGCCGGCAGTTTCTTCATCATGCGCATGCTTATGTCTGATCCTGTGATCATCGAAGATCAACGTTAATCACCCGCGAGTTCTTTGGTAGACAAACGGCACACTCTGTCCTTACCAGTAATGATAAAATATGCCTCCAATAATCGTGTTTGGAACGCCAGCAGTTTTAGTTCTCATCATATTAGCTGCATGGTTTTTCTACGCTAGAAATCGAAACAAAATGGCTATTATTTTCCTAGTAGTTGGTGCTTTATTTTTAATGGCAATGGTCCTCTTTTTAACAACGACATTCTGGATTATCTAATTCTCTAATTTAAAAGTTTTACGGTCTAGGAAGATTTCTAATAAAATTTTCTAACAAAAAAAGGCGATGCCAATCCGGCATCGCCTTTTTTTATTTCTGTTGAAATTTTAAGCTTACTGCAAAACTTCGCCAATTTTAACAATTACAATGAATGCAAAGCTTACAATCAGCGGCACAATGGCAAATGTTAAAATACGGCTTAACACATTACCAATCGCTTTGGCCTTTGGCGTTGAGGTAAAAGAAAAAACCTCTTTTTGAATCAAAAACAAAATCAAGGCCAAAATAGCCACGATTTCGATTGAGGTTGCTAATGCAATGGTTGAAATTGTTGTGATCGTTGTCGTAGTGACGGTAGAGATCATAGCTTCGGTGCTCCTTGGTAAATCGCTTGTGTTGTTCGTATAGTGGTGATGTGGAGCGATTTACGCATAAACCAATGACTGGAGATAGTTAAGATTGAGTTGGTTTACGAACAGCTAACACTGTAACAAATTTACAGCTTGACCAGTGTGAGCATTCCGTGAAATTAAGGTGAATGGGATACTGCTTGCAAACGACTAATTTCTATCTCTCAGTATAAGCTTCAAGATTGCATTTTCTCTTACACATCGATAAAACAAAAAAGCCATCCAAACGGATGGCTAAAAGTGGCGCTAACTGGACTTGAACCAGTGACCTAGGGCTTATGAATCCCTCGCTCTAACCAGCTGAGCTATAGCGCCAAAAGAGCGACCGAAATTATAACGAAATAAAGAGGCTCTGCCAAGACCTAATTTATGAGCAAGGTGTTAAGGAATAACTGTTAGATTGATGGGGGATTGGGCGAAAAGCTGCGAATTAGCCCTATTTACGGTTGGTTGATGCGTGTTAATTTTTCCCTGCAATCCATTTTCAGATGCCGAATGGAGCGTTGTGGGGGTGACCTGATTAAAAAGATCGGGTGAGCCATGCCCGTGAACACGAATATAGTTGTCCGTGTAACCAACCCAGCGTAACCCCTCATGGTCAGCCCCAACCGATTGTTCCCAGAGTACATTCATTGTTTGATTTTCATAGCGCCGATGGAATTGCAGGCTTAGTTGCTTGCCAAGCGCAATCATTTGACGCGTGCGCTCTTTTTTGGTTTGGGGATCAACCTGATTGGGGAACTTGGCCGCTACCGTGCCGGGCCGCTGACTGTAGCTAAAGACATGCATTCTAGAAAAGCCGATGGATTCTACGTATTCTAATGAGGCTTCAAAATCAGATTTTGTTTCGCCAGGAAAGCCCACAATCAAATCGGTGCTGAGGTTTAAGGTAGGAATGTTGCTACGCGCTGAGTCAACCAGTTCTCGAAATGATTTGCGGCTTGTTCGGCGAGCCATGCGTTTTAGGATATGGTCACTGCCAGATTGGAGCGGCATGTGGAGATGGGGTAGGAGGCGAGGGTTTTCCCAAAGTGAAAAGAAGTTAGGTGCTAAATCCCACGGTTCAAGGGACGAAAGGCGCAGACGTGGAATGTCAGTATGTTTAAGAATGGCTTCAACGAGCTCTTTAAGACCCGATCTATTGCCGAAATCGTAGCCATAGCTGCCCATGTGGACACCGGTTAGCACGGCTTCTTGATATCCTGCAGCGGCCAGTGCTTGAATTTCAGCCACAATATCACCAAGGTGGCGGCTTTGTCCTTCTCCACGAGCGACTGTTGTAACGCAGAAGGTGCATTTATTATTGCAGCCATCTTGCACTTTGATAAAGGCGCGGGTGTGAGCCCCCATACTGCCCGCTAGATATTCTCGCATGACTGGTTCTTGGTCAAAAACGGGTAGATCGATACGCGCCTTGGGGTCTAGCATTTGCACGATTTGGTTTTTTTTGGCGTTGGGAATGACCTGTGTGGCTCCCTCAACTTTGCCCAGCTCATCCGGTGAAATAGTGGCGTAGCAGCCCGTGAGCAAGATATCGGCATTGGCGTTTTTGCGATGAATGCGCCGCGTGATAGAGCGCGCATCTTTAGCTGCTTCAGAAGTAACGGCACAGGTATTGATAATGACCTTATCTGCTTGGTCGGCAGTAGGCACAATTTCGTGACCTGCTGCTAACAGCTGACGGGCCATTGTCTCTATTTCGCTGTGGTTGAGTCGACAACCAATCGTGTGTAAGAAGACTTTCATAGGCAGGTATTGTGAAGGGGGAGACAGGAATTGTCAAATGGAAATTGGGGGACGGAGAACAGGTACTTATAGTTAGAGAGCGTCATTGCTAAATGCCGTCATGAATTAACCAGCCCCTCGTTCTTGCCCCCAGCTGCTACCCTTTAATCCCGAGGCGATAGCTGGCCCAAGCGATCTCATTTTCCCAGATTTTGATAGTGAGATGGGTTAGGTTAGGTGCTTTTATACGCTCGGCAAGCTGGGTGGCAAAGATGCGTGAAAAGTGCTCAATGCTGGGGTTTAGCCCTTCGAATTCAGGGAGGTCGTTTAGGGTTTTGTCTTTGTAGTAGGCAACAAGGGCTTCGAGATTGTGCTCGATATCAACGATGTCAACGAGATAGCCGTGCTGATCGAGAGAATCTCCTTCTAATTGAACTTCAACGTAATAGTGATGAGAGTGCCATTCATTTTCTGGCCCCCAATCCCCTCCAATTAAAAAGTGTTGTCCGACAAAATCTCGTTTAACTGCAACAGTGTAGCTCATGTGGTGCTCCTTTTTTAGCTAATAATTCTAAGTGATTTGTTTTGCAAGTTATTAAAGCCCTGTTCTGGTCGGCGTCTCGCCGAGCTAGCGTCGCGCGGTCAAGAGACTTTCGACAGGTTCAGGGTACGTGTTTACTGGGCGGCGACTGTTTCGATCTCTAGCATCCAATTTGTTTCTAGTAATTGACAGCAGATAACGGTTAATGTGGGTTCATGGTCGCCTAGATATTTTTTTCTCAATTTTATATTGGCCTCATCATATTCGGGGCTAGCGAGATAGAAGCGCATCGATATGATGTTTTGATAGCTCATATTGGCTGATTTTAAGACGTTGCCAATGTGTTGCCAGATGAGTTCGGCTTGACCTTCAAAAGTGTCAGGCATGGTTTTGCCGTCTGGTTCGTATCCATTGAGGCCACTGATAAATAAAAGTCGTGAATCGCCAGAAACTTCGATACCGTGACTATAGTTTTGATATTGAGGGAACAGTTCTTGCGGATTGTGCTTAATTATTGGCATGAGCAAACTCCTTATAGTTAAGTCAGTTTCAACAAATAATCTAGTAGGTGAATAAAATCTGTAGTGTGCTTTCGGGGTGATTGGCTAGTTGCTTGTATGCTTTTGGAGCCGATGCAAAGTCAAATTTGTGGGTGATCAAATCTTTAACGTTGATTTTGGTAAGCTGTTGCATGGCAAGTTCAAAGCGTCGGCTTTTTGACCAACGGCCGTTCCACTGTGGGGCAATTAAACTCACCTGACTGCTGATAATTTGCATCTGACTGCGATGAAAGTGGCCGCCAAGCTGGACGGGCGCAGTTTTTTGTCCATACCATGAGCCAATGACAAGACGGCCGTTATATCCCGTCAACTCGACACCCAAATTGAGCGCCTTGGGATTGCCTGAAAGCTCGTAACTGAGATCGGCACCTTGATAATCCTTCGTGTGTAGATGGGTTTTAAGGGCGTCGATATCTTCTACCGGATGATAGCTTGCCGTAGCGCCTAGCTTTTTGGCCCATTCCCGACGACCGGTGTGGAAATCGGCCGTGATAATTGCCTGAACCGGAAATTGAGCCAGCAGTGCGGTGGTTAGTAAGCCAACAATCCCTTGCCCGATAACAAACACCTTTTCGCCAATGGCTGGCTGACCGTCCATGATGAACGACACGGCCGTTTCCATGTTTGGCAGCAAAACGGCCGTGTCCGACGAAATTTCATCTGGGAGGGGGATCACGTGTTCAGGCTGGGTGATAAAATGCGATTCGTGAGGATGGAACGCGAACACGCGTTGATTAAGCCAACTTTTATCCACCTCTGCGCCACACTCAATGATCTGACCCACCATCGCATACCCATATTTAAACGGGTAAGCCAGTGGTTCAGCCAAAGAATCAATGGTGCTATCGGCTGCTAACCCTTCGGGAAATTGTCCCCGATACATCAACATTTCCGTGCCGGGACTAATGCCAGAGACGATAGCCTGCACCAGAATTTGGTTCGATGCCAGTTGGTCTATTTTTGATTGTTCGATTTGAACCTGATTGGGTCCAGTAAAGTAGAGTGATTCCCCGCGGACCATTTACGATTCAATCTCGTCTTCCCAATAGGCATCCCCTTGAATGATCAGGTCTTTGCCTAGCCACTCCTGCTGAATATTTCTGAGCTTGGGGAGGGTGTTGGTGTTGAGGTTATGTACGGCCGTTAAGCCCCCGACAAACATGGGCGCTATGGTTAAAATAACCCGATCGACAAGGCGCGAGGCCAGAAAGCTGGTAATGACTTCTGATCCACCTTCGACCATAACGCTATTGATGCCTTCTTTTTTGAGGGTAGTGAGTACGTCTGGCAGATTTAAACGGCCGTTGTCTGCCGCACGAATCGGAAAAACGCGTGCCCCAGCCTGTTCAAGGGCTGCCATCTTATCGACAGCGGCGTCCTGCTTACAAAATAGGAGCAACTTGTGGGAAGATAAGCCGATGACCCGAGCATCCGGTGGCGTTCGCAAATGTGAATCTAATATCACGGGTTGAGGATCATCCCCTTTGACGTGTCGCACGGTTAAACTAGGATTGTCTGCCAATAAGGTACCAACCCCAATCAAAATCGCGTCATGGGTAGCCCGCAACCGGTGGGTTAAAGTCATTGACTCTTTCCCGCTAATGGCCAATGGTTGGCCTCGTTTGAGGGTGATTGAGCCATCTAAGCTTTGAGCATAGGTTAAAGTGATCTGAGGATAATTTTTATTCACGCTGGTTGGGGCTGAGTGTGCGGTTGGACCAGTGTGAGAAATACGGCCGTTATTCTGGTCCAAGGGCATTGGTGCTTTGGCATACCCATTTAATTTGTCTTCCAAATTCATTAGGTGACGCATTCTTTCAACTTTTGTTTGCAAATAGCCTGCATTCTCAGCGTGGACATCCGTAATAAGCGGGACTCGGTTTTCAACCACAATGCCTAGCTCTTCCAACCCCTCGATTTTTTCTGGATTATTGGTGAGTAGTTGAATCGAAGTAACCCCTAAATCTTTCAAGATTTGGGCACCTAATGAATAGTCACGCTCATCAGCCTGATGCCCCAACAGCAAGTTGGCATCAACCGTGTCGTACCCCATATCCTGTAGATTGTAAGCGCGCATTTTCGCAAGCAGACCAATTCCTCGACCTTCTTGACGAAGATAAACGATAACACCAGCGCCAGCCTGAGCGATCATCTTCATCGCGCCTTGGAGCTGAGGGCCACAGTCGCATCTCAAAGACCCTAAAACATCCCCCGTGAAGCACTCTGAGTGGATGCGAACCAAGACGTTTTTCTGCTGAGCAATATTGCCATAAACTAAAGCCAAATGTTCTTTATTATCCAGGTTGTTTTGATAATAACATAGCTGGAAATCACCTGATTCTGTAGGAATGCGGGTGCGTGTTAGATTATGTATTTTAATTTGCTTCATAATTTGATGGGGCCAACCGTCTTAGAGTCGGTCGAACCATTGACAAGCTTTTATATTCTCTTCCCTTCAATTCCGTATGTGCCATTATACCAATCGCTCAGAATCTAGGTAAGCGATTTTAAGTAAATCATAAAAAGTTCATGTGAATAGAGAAGAGGTTTAGAAATAAATTTGGCCGATGGTGTTTGATACTTTGCTCCCCCTCTTTGCCAATTAATGAGTAAATGGCGTGGCTGAAGATGGGATATCTAATGATTGTTGCTCTAAGTTGGAATGTGAAAATTGTCAATCTTCTGCTGACAATAGGTGTAAGAAATGTTAAACTTGTGCTGTTCCCTAAATTTTCCAAGTCAACGATCAATATAATTTAAAGGAAAACTTTATGAGTTTGGATTTTGGGCGAGAAGTGTGTGGACATACGGCCGTTTCCGAGGCCCGTGAATGGCTTGTCACTAATGGGATTGGGGGATACGCCTCAGGAACAATTGCTGGTATTTTAAGCAGACGCTACCACGGCACTTTGATGGCCGCTTTAAAGCCCCCATTAGGGCGCACCCTATTATTGGCAAAAATTGACGAAACGGCCGAATATGACGGCATTTACCCTCAAAGTGGCCACTTTTATCCGCTGTATGCGAATCGCTGGGCAGATGGGTCCGTTGATCCCTTTGGCAACATTCACCTGAATCGGTTCCACCTAGAAGGAACGACCCCCGTCTGGACCTACGGCATTGCCAATGCGCTATTGGAAAAACGCATCTGGATGATGCCGGGTGAGAACACAACCTACATTCAATACCGACTCACCCGAGCCACTGGCCCCTTAAGCATGGAAGCCAAAGCGTTTGTGAACTACCGTGATTATCATAGCACCACAATCGTTCAGGATTGGGACCCAGATATCTCAACGGTAGACAGTGGCCTAATGATGAAAATTCATGAGGATGCAACGCCGTTTTACCTCTTTAGCGACCGCGCCATCTTGATTCCCCAATGTGATTGGTATGAAGACTTTTTCTTGAGCGTTGAAGAATACCGCGGGTTTGCTGACGTCCAAGAAGACCACGTTTATGCGGCGCTAATACGTATGACACTTCAGCCGGGCGAGTCTGTGACGCTGGTGGCCAGCACAGAGCCTAATCCGCTGCTGGACGGGGATGAAGCATACGCTATGCGGGTTGCCCATGAAAATAAGCTTATTGCTCAAGCTGAATTACCAAAAGAGCTTGAGCGGCTCGTTCTTGCTGCAGACCAATTTATCGTGCAGCGACCAACTGAATTAGACCCAAACGGCCGTTCCATTATTGCCGGTTATCATTGGTTTGGTGATTGGGGCCGAGACACCATGATTGCTCTACCAGGGTTAACGTTAACGGCTAATCGTCCCGATGTAGCCGCCTCCATTTTGCGCACCTACTCCCAATTTGTCGATCAAGGCATGATTCCCAATCGCTTCCCAGATGCAGGCGAAGAGCCAGAATACAATACCGTCGATGCAACGCTGTGGTATTTTGAAGCGATTCGTGCGTACTATGAAAAGACCCAAGATTTAGACCTCGTCAAAGAGCTGTTCCCCATTTTGGCTGATATAGTGCAGTGGCACGCCAGAGGGACTCGGTACAATATTCATGTAGATTCTGCGGATGGTTTGCTTTATGCTGGAGAACCGGGTGTTCAGCTGACGTGGATGGACGCCAAGGTTGAAGATTGGGTTGTTACGCCACGTATTGGCAAACCTGTCGAAATTAATGCGCTTTGGTACAACGCCTTGAAGATTTGTGCTGAATTTGCCAAGCTGCTGGAAGAAGATACGGTCGTGTTTGAAGAACTGGCAACGGCCGTTAAAAACGGCTTTCAACGGTTTTGGAACAACAAAATGGGCTATTGCTATGACGTTGTTGACGGTCCAGATGGCAACGAAGGCAGTTTGCGGCCTAATCAGCTGCTTGCAATTTCATTGGAACATAGTCCGCTCACCCTGAGTCAACAGCGGTCTGCACTTGATGCTTGTGCTCGACATTTATTAACGGCTCACGGTTTACGAAGCTTGTCTCCCGATGATGAGGCGTACATTGGTCATTATCAGGGCGACCGGTACAAAAGAGATGAGGCGTACCACCAAGGTACGGCGTGGGGCTGGTTGATAGGCCCATTTGTAACGGCGCATCTCAAAGTATATAGCGACAAAACATTAGCTCGAACCTATCTAGAGCCGCTCATGCATCATCTTAAAGAGCATGGGTTAGGGTCAATTAGCGAAGTCTTTGACGGCAACCCACCGTTCACGCCGAGAGGCTGTATTGCCCAAGCGTGGAGTGTGGCAGAACTCCTTCGCTGTTGGCAATTGACTGAATAAGGAATATTCCATGACGCAAAAACCCGCCTTTGGTCCAGAGCAGTTCCCCGCCGGTACGACAATTATTCGGCAAGGGGACGCCCCCGATCGATTTTATATCATTACGAGTGGGCGGGTAGAAGTTGTTGAGCTGCTTGAAGATCAAACTGAACGCGCTCTAAATATTTTGAAAGCGGGTGAATATTTTGGCGAGATTGGGCTCATCACTCGTAATCCGCGGAACGCCACGGTTCGGGCACTGTCTGATGTTAACGTGATGAGCATGGATCGGCGCACCTTTGCTCGCTGGGTTAATAGCTCAACTGAAATACAGCAAGAAATTAAAGACCTTGTTTTAACCCGGCTTGCCAAGCCGCCCGAAACGATTCAACCTCCGCGAGAAGAACGCTATCCTCCTGTTGAACTGCCTCCTATCAAAACGGGCTTTTTTGATGTTGAGCATATGGAGCATTTGGAAATGTTTATGCCCGGTCGAAATATTGTTCAACAAGGGGAAGTGGCCGATCGTTTCTTCATCATTATCGAAGGCACCGTTGAAGTTTTTGTTGAATATGGGGATGGGGAAGAAGTTTTCATGGATGAACTAGAAGCAGGGGATTATTTTGGCGAAGTGGGTCTTCTTGAGAGGGGGACTCGAATTGCGACGGTTCGGGCCAAAACGGCCGTTAAACTGATCGTCTTTGACCGAGACACCTTTGTAGGTTGGATGAAAAGTAACCCAGATAGTCAGTATGAAATCGAAACGGTTTCAAACCAGCGCTTAATGGACACAGGTCGCTTGACTTTACCTCCCCCTGAACTTTTCGAGGAAGAAGAGGACTAAAAAGTGACGGATAGAATTGATGAATTAAAAAAACAAGCGGCTGAAAAGGCGGTTGCACAGGTTCGGTCTGGAATGGTGTTGGGATTGGGAACGGGCAGTACTGCCGTTCACGCCACACGCGCCATTGGCCGTCTGTGGCAAAGTGGCGGCCTCACCGACATTGTGGCTATCCCAACCTCAGAAGTAACCGCCCAAGAAGCCCGAAAATTTGACATTCCCCTCGTTACCTTAGAACAAGCGCCTGCTGTTGATATCACGATCGACGGTGCCGATGAAATTACCCCCGCGCTTGATTTAATCAAGGGGTTTGGTGGGGCGCTGCTTCGTGAAAAAATTGTGGCAGCCTCATCTAAACGGCTGATTATTGTGGCTGATGATTCTAAGCTCGTTCGTCGAATTGCCACTAAATTTCCTGTGCCTGTGGAGGTCATCCCTTTTGCGAAACAGCCAGTTTCGCAAGCCCTGGAATCGTTAGGGGCTAAGGTAAGTTTGAGATTTAAAGAAGAAAATACGCCGTTCATTACTGATGAGCAAAACTTGATATTTGATTGCACATTTGAGAATGGTATTGAAGATGCAGTATCCATTAGTCAACAGATGCTTAATATCCCCGGGGTTGTAGAGCACGGTCTTTTCTTATCGATGGCTCAAGAAGCTATCGTTGCTTCAGAAAGTGGCCTATCTGTTCTGTCTCTGTAATTACCCCCCAACCTCGATGTAATATTTGTGTAATTTCTTCAACGTAATATTTGTACGTATTCAACCTCTCTACTAGGTGTGCTTGAGCAACGGACTTAAGTACACCTATGACTAACAAACAGAAACTTGAGGTTGTTGGAGTTAACTTATGAAAAAATTAAATCCATTATTAGGACTCGTCGTCTCGTTAATTTTTACGGCACCGCTTATTGGCATCATGTATATCGCAGATCAATTAGCAGATTTGCCTTTCTTACCGTTTGACTTTTTTGATTGGATTGCCTTTGTCACACCAGGTAATTTATTGACCTTTGGTATTGATTTGATGATTGATACGCTTAGATTCTTTGGCGGGGCTGAAGCAGTGACCAATGCGAAGATTGCCGAACGAATCATGGCCGTTGGTATGTTTGCTGGCGTTGGGCTCGTTATTGGCTTGTTGTTCTTTGTCCTTATCCGCTTTATGAATGTGAAGCCATCAGCTCGCTGGGCGTTGATTTTAACGGCCGTATTTGGCTTACCAATGATTGGTATTTACCTCTCAGCTAGCCAGAGTGGTACCCCACTCTTTTTGGCCCTGCCGTGGCTAATTGTTCTATTTGCCCTCTGGGGATTTGGCGTCAACTGGGCAGCCCGACGCCTGCTGGGACCTGACAGTGTGGAAGAAGAAGTCGCTGCTGAAGCGCCTCAAAATTCTGTAGAAACGCTCAATCGCCGTCAATTTTTGATTCGCTTAGGGGCCAGCACAGCAACAATTACGGCCGTTTCTGGTGGCCTAGGTGGTATGTTAGCTCAAGCTGAAGAAGCTGAAAGATTGGCAGCGGGTAATGCTGGTAGTGCAGGTACCAACATTACAAGTTTCCCTAACGATGGGGATGCGATTATTCCAGCACCAGGCACACGACCAGAATACACCCCCATTCCAGACCATTATCAAGTTTTCCTACGCACCGAACCAAGCTTAATCGAAGAAGCAGATTGGACATTGCCAATTGGGGGTATGGTCGATAATCCACTGAATCTTACTTTGACAGATATTCGAAACAACTACCCATCACGAGACCAGTTTGTTACCTTATCTTGTATCTCAGGGCGAATTGCAACTGGCTTGATTTCCACCACGATGTGGACAGGCGTAAGTGCGCAAGATTTATTGGCGAGTGTGGGGGTTCAAGAAGGGGCGCGATATTTAGACATCGAGTCTGCTGACGGCTTCCATGAAATTGTTGACCTTGAACTTATCAATAACGATGCACGCATCATGTTTGCTTATGATTGGGATGGTCAACCGATTCCAAAAGATCACGGCTTCCCGCTCCGCATATGGATTCCTGATTTATACGGCATGAAACAACCAAAATGGATTACCGGCATGACCGTCACTGATGAGTATCGCCAAGGGTATTGGGTCGAGCGGAACTGGGATGAGATAGCGCAAGTTAAAACCACTTCTGTTATTGACACCGTTGCATTGGATGACGTTGAGACTCGTTTAGGTCAAACGATTGTGCCCGTCGGCGGCATAGCTTGGGCAGGTGATCGCCAAATCTCAAAAGTTGAAGTTCGCGTTGATGATGGCGAGTGGCAAGAAGCACAGCTCCGGACACCACTTTCTGAAACAACTTGGGTCGTTTGGCGATATGAATGGGCTTTCCAAGAAGGTGAACACACCTTCGAGGTTCGCTGTCAAGAAGCCGACGGGACCGCTCAAATTGAAACGCGCAAAACTCAACGTCCTGATGGCGCCACGGGTATCCACAGCTTTGATATTTAAAATTCCTGAGAAATAGTGATTGATTTTTCAGATTGAGATTAAAATCGAATAAAACCCCTTTAACCCTAATGATCAAACCTAACGTTTTTGATCATTAGGGTTTTGAACATTATTATGGAGGCATTTTATGAAACGATTACTGTCGTTTTGTCTCATTGTTTTAACGGCCGTATTTGCCCTCGCTGCATGTGGTGGACAAACGGCCGTTGAGGTTGAGGCAGAACCCGAAGTTTCTTCCGCTGTTGAAGAAACGGTCGTTGAGGAAGAAGAGGTTGTTGTTGAAGCAGCCGCTGTTGCTCATGATCCATTTGATTTAACCCTCATTGGGAATACAGGGAGGCCGCAATTTCTCAATGCGTACGCCTCTTGGTGAACGACTTGACGCGCAAATGAACCCGTCGTGAACGGGTTAGAAGCTGCATTCTCTGACCGAGTCGACTTTTTTGTCCTCGATGTCGATAATCCCGAAACTCAAGCCTATATGGAACAATTTGCTATCCGCGGTCGCTCGACCTATGTGCTGATTGATGCTGAAGGAAACGAGCTAGGCCGCTGGTTTGGCCCGCTTAACGAAGCTGGTGTCACAGCCCAGATAGAGAATTGGTTACCGGAGTCCTAGCAACTAATATAGGACTTACGCACCCTGAGCCTGTCGAAGGGTTAAGAAAGTCACTTCGACAGGCTCAGTGACCGCTATTTGCGTAAGTCCTATAATTATACTGTTACAAAAATAAACTTTACTTTTGTGTCATGTCGAGCGAGGCTAAATAAAAGCAGTCTCGGTCATAAGCTGAGTCGAGACATCTCATCGTTAGAGACGTGTACTCTATTTAATAGTCTATCGGAGAGATGTCTTGACTCTCTAACTGATTGATGTGTTAGTCGGTTTAACTCGCTCTACATGACATTATTAAAGGAACTTTTGTAACAAAGTAATAATCAATATGTGATAAAATGAGAAGTGAAAAGTGATTTTAACAAGTCACTTTTTACTTTTTACTCAATGATTGAACGACTCATTCCCCTCTTGGCATGCTTTAAGCAAAGCAGGCCGGTCATGATAACGAATAATTGAAGATGATTTTGAAACGATTATGCGGTTTGTTTATGATACTTGTTTTATCTGCTTGTGGCGTTCAAGCAGATAATGAGGTTGAAACGGCCGTTTTAACCGCCCCTCCCCCAACAGAAACCGTACCACCAACTGAAACAGTACCCACAGTAGAGCCAACCGTTGAACAAGTTGCTACTTCAACCCCCATCACGCCAACTCAACAGCCAACATCAACGGCAACATCAGAACCGACGCCAACATCAGCCCCAGAAATTTGGCAATCTTTGGCAAAGATGAGCATACCTCGCTCTGAAATGTCAGCTATTGTCTTGAATGGACGAATTTATGCACCTGGGGGATATGCAAATGGATTTGTTAAGGAGTTTGAAACAACCTTTGAGGTGTATGATATCGGGTCAGATCAATGGAGCCGTTTAGCTGATGTGCCATTTCCGGTAAATCATTATGGGTGGGCTGAATTTGATGGGAGTCTTTATCTTTTTCCCGATAGAAAACAGCCTGTATTGAAGTATGACCCTTTGATGGATAGCTGGACTGAGTTATCTGTTATGCCAGAAAATCGCTGGGCGGGAACGGCCGTTACAGTGGGTGAGTTCATTTATTATGTAGGGGGCGCCGGAGGTTCCAATGCCTTGCTTCGGTATGATCCACAAGCAGATAGCTGGACATCTTTAGCCGAGCTAAATCAACCTCGTGAGCATTTACAAGCTGTTACGTTGAACGGGGAAATATTTGCTCTAGGTGGACGGTGGCAAACCGGATTGAAACAAGTGGAGATTTATTCCCCTGAAATGGACATGTGGCGGCGAGCGCCCTCAATGAACCAACCTCGCAGTGGTTTTGGGGCTGCGGTGTGGGAGGGCCAAATTGTTGTAGGCGGCGGCGAGCTTTTATCACCGCTCAATATTATTGATACAGTTGAAATATTTGATCCGGCGACAAATCGTTGGCAACTTGCTGAATTTAGTTTACCCAATCCGCTGCATGGATTCCCTTTCGTCGTTGAAAATCAAGACCTCTATATCGTTGGCGGTTCAGGGCTTGCGGGGGATGTTAGCAATCGGGGACAACTGTATAAATATCAACCTATTCGATAAATTTCTCTCTCTTCTTACTTCCCTTTTTGCCTGTATAATCACCCGCTATGGGTTTTAAACGTCAAAAACCAATTCTTTTACTAAGTTTTGGATTCGTTTCTCTATTTGCCGTTTGGCTGTATGCGCCAACGGTTCGATTACCCTTAATTTATGACAGCCTGCTGCACATTCG
>JBCCFD010000164.1:0-14900 GCA_039029915.1 Chloroflexota bacterium | reverse complement strand
GTGCATCTCGGCGTCGACCGCTGAGCCCAGCACTCTGCAATATAGCTACCCGGCGCCCTGCTTGCCACGTGGGGGCCAACCATATACAGGGCAGCGGTAGCCGGCCCCACTATGCCAACACCATACTGTTTCAGCGACGCAACCTTCCTCAATCAGTTGTCAGCCAATCTCACGGGGCTCGGAGCACCAAACCAGCCAGTAAGGTTTGCACGTGGGCCGTATGCCGCGCGTAAGCACAATTGGCGCATATTTTGTGCTAGACCGTACCCAAACCCAACACACACCGACATAGCGACAACAGCGTGTAGCTAGACGGCCAGCGCGGAGGTTGTGACTGCTATTCGTGAGCAGACCGATGTTGGAACCCAACAAAGTGTTTCCCAGTGGGTCATCACCCAAGTTGCGGACATAAGCTTTTTTTCATATAGCTCGTAGCTACTTGGATGGTAGATTCGCATGGTCAGGCTTGGCGTATTATAACATTGAAACCGGTGAAGAACCCAAAGTTAGCTTGCATAATCAATGGGAAGCTAACGGTGCCGGTCGCTGATGCTGAATCAATCGCATTATAAGCTGAACCAGAGTCGCCGAGGTTTGTTTGGTTAACAATAGCAGCCAACGGTTGGTTGTTTGAGTTATTGGTGACTGACGCCGCACCCACGAAGGTTGCGCCACCGATTCCAGTACAGCTTGAGCTCAATGCAAAAGTTTCAGATGCGCCTGCTGCGATAGAGGTGGTTTCGGTACAGTTTGAACCAGCAGAACCTGCAACGTAAGAAACGGTTACGCTCGTGCTTGTGTTTCCAGTATTTTGAATTTGGATACCAGTAACAAAGCCGAAGTTTTCACCCTGTACAAGTGGCATAACTGGTTCTGTTGCACCTGTGGTGAAACCATTGTAAGCAAGTAGCTGAGTTGCGTTTTGTTGAACAACGGTTGTAGCAATGCTGTCATTGGCGGTGTCTGTTACTGTTACTGTAGCTGCACCAACATAACCGCTAGGCAGACAGGTGTTGGTTGCTTGGTTAAAGGTAGCTGCTGCACCAGCTTGAATCGTAGCTGTTTCATTACATGAGGCTTGGCCTGAGTAAGAAACGGTAACGTCGGCTGCGTCTGTACCTGTATTTTGGGTGCTGAACCAAGTGTCAAACCCAAAGTTGCCTTTCATGATAATTGGCAAGTTGTTGGTCGCTGCACCAGCGCTGAAGCTTTCGAAGCTAGCACCAGCAGCGCCACCGTTACCCAAGAGGTTGCTGATTGCAACGATAGGTTGGTCTGAAGAAATAACAACAGAACCATTGAAACCGGCAGAAGCATCAATTGGGAAGAAGGTAAGTGAGCCATTGCCTGGAATAGTTTCATTTACTGTTGCGTTTACGCTACCGTCTTGATTGTAGTAGGTAATGACAATGCTAGCTTGGGTACTAGATTGGTTTGCAACTTGAAAACCTGATGTATAAGATGTGATTTGAGCACTTACTGATGATGCAAAGGCAAATGCAAGGCCTAATGCAACAACCAATAATACGCTAATTCTTTTAATCATTTAAAATGACCTCCGATAAAAAAATATGACAAATTCGTAAATTTGAACTTTAGTATTGTGGATTAACCTTACGATCTCAATACTCCATATGGGTTAATTTAGGGGATTAGAGGGGGTATTTTGCTGATTTTGGGCTAAAAAACGGCCGTTTTAAGCCATTTATTGACATAAAGTAGATTACAGGAATTGCGCAATTAATGCACTAAGAAATTCCCCAATTACCCAAACAATTCGTATGCCAATCGCTACGATAAGCACAATGGGGGGAGGGAGTAGCGGGCCAAGCAATAATGCTAAGGAGATTTCACGCAGTCCAATAACTGATATTGTGAGTGAGCCTGCCAATGAGATAGCCCCCGCCAGCGACCAAATGCCTATGATTTGGGGAAGCTCAGAAATAGGGAGTGGGTAAACAAAATTAATCGTGCTGTAAAAAACAAATGCGCCAAAAAGCCATGCTAAAACGTAGTTAACGATCCAAGTCGTGGTGTCTTTCCACGTTAGGTCTTGGGTGAGATTTTCCTTACTGAATCGTTGCCAAATTGATTTGAGTAGTTTGGGGTGAGCAAACAAAGCTGTGCATGGCACTAGGATGAGTACGAATATGAACTGAGTTTGTTGGGTGGCTATCTGCTCGGGCAAAACCCAAAATGGCAAAGTCAAGATGGTTGTGAATAAGCCGGAAATTAAAAAGAAGGCAAGTTCTAAGCCACTAAGCATGGATGTGGTTCGTTTACTGACGCCTTCTTGTTCATACATCAAGGCGCGTCCAGCGATGTACCAAATCGGCCCTGGGATGCGTCTTGCTAAATTAGCTGACCAGCAAATTTTGGCACTTTTGCGGAAGTTGTTGAAATTGGCTAATTTAATGGTGAGTTGATGCCAGGCCCATGTGGCAACGATAAGATCAATCAGAAAGAATATTAGAATGGCAATTAGCCAGGGTAGATTGATTTGCCAATCAAAGGTTTGAAAGGTTTCCCAATTGGAATAAATGATTTGGCCAATAGCGGCAGCGGCCAGTAGGAAGAAAAATAGGGAGATGAGGTGCCGATAGGGAGAAGCTTGAACCTTTTTTTGAACGGTTGAAAGGTAATGCTTGATCTTATCGAGCCATGTTGAGCGCAGCGTCGTCATGATGCAGCGTCTTTTGGGGAAGCAACGGCCGTTTCTAGCCCCACACCTTCGGCAAAAACCGTCATGACGGATGTTTTATTCAAGCTTTCTAGTAGCTTATACAGCGGCCACGTCCCAATGCGAAAAGGCCAGCTGTACATCAACTTGAGCCACGGACGCCAGCGTTGTTCAGGTATTTTTTTATCCCGCAACCAAAATTCAAGGCTAAGCAAGGTTAGACTTAAACGGCCGTTAAAGCTCTCAATCGTCAAAAAGCGATACCCTGTTTTCTCTAAATACGCTTGGATGAGCTTTGGGGTAAACAAAAAGAGATGTCTTGGACGCTCCCAACCGACCCAGTAGTTGCCAAAAAGAGCGGCTTCGATACCAGACGGGTTGGGTAGACTAATGACAATCAAGCCATTTGGTTTAAGAAGCTGGCGAGCCTGTTGGAGTGTTTCAAGCGGATCATTGACGTGCTCAAGGACATCCCACAGCGTAATCACATCAAATTTTTCTTCGGATTGATAATCTGCTAAGACGCCCGTTTGTACATCAAGCTGTAACTGCTCACGGGCATAGGCTGAGGCGTAAGCGCTGGGTTCAACCCCCTTGGCCGTCCACCCTTTTTCAGCCATCGCTTTGAGAAAATATCCGGTAGCACACCCCACATCGAGAATTGTGCCAGCCGACGGCCGTTTATTGATCACCCGTTGGCACTGTCGCTGTATGCCGTGATTTTGCGAAATGCGGTCAAGCATTGATTGCTGGGATTCATTAGCTTCTGACCGATAGGGTAGATAATCGTCAGGGTAATGCTTTTTTAGCTCCTCAAAGGAAAGCTGGGGGTTTTGGTAAATGAGCCCACATTTTTTACATTTCACGAGCTTGAAATCCCCCGCAATATCGAGCAAAAGGTCTGGGCCGCGAGCAATCACCGTGCTATCCTGCTGATGACAAAAGTTACAATGAATCGTTTTCACGCAGGTTGCTCCGGCTTATATGCTTCAAAAACAAAGCAGAAGGCCAAATTGAGCGGAATAATTGGGGTTAACAGTAGCCGTATCATCTCTTTGGGGTGAGCCAAATAATATTTGCGGTCAGCGGCTGTGCGCGGCCATTCTCGTTCATATTTATGGGTCTGTTTGACGACGAGTCCCGACCCTTCAATTATGTCTTGCCACTCTTGGCGAGCCGCGTATCGCTGAATTGGCTGCAGGTCGATGCTGGTTTTGCCTTGACGGTACGCAATGAGAATGTTGGTGAGCAGGCTAAAGGTATTGGGAACCAGCACAATGGCTCTGCCACCTGGCCTTAAGACACGCGTCATTTCAGAAACGGCCGTTTCCATATCCACATAATGCTCCAGACTACCAATGTTGGTCACAATATCAAAAGAATTTGAGGCAAACGGCAGTAGCTGACTATTTCCCGTGATCAGCATATCCTTTCCGTCCCCTTCCAGACCGCTTTGCAATGCAGCAAACGACAGGTCTAGCCCAAACGCCTTGACCTTTTGAGGTTTGGCGAGATTAACTAACTGCGCCCGTCCACAAGAAATATCGAGATAGGCTTCGTTTTCGCGGAAATTGAAGAGATCGTTCAGCCAAAGATAAAAGGATTCTCGCTGTGAGATGTCAGTTTCGGTATAGATCGAATCGTAAGCGGATTGAGAATCGGCCGTTGAGTCAATATCTGGCAGTCTTATTTCTAATAAGATAGACGGTTTTTTAACAGTTTCTTTCATTCAGGATTCACTTTGCGTCGAGCAAAAATCACCATAACCGAGCCGCGCTTTAATTTTTCCACCAAAATAAAGTAAGGTAAGGTGATTGCTCGAAAGATTGTTGACCGGGTAATACTTAATATGAATTGACGCACTTTTTTAGAGTCAACTCGCTGTTCAAGCCAATGTTGAAGACTTAAATTAAAAAGCCAGTGTCGTCCCGTCATGCAGATGAGATTTTCCATTTCCCACCCTGTTTCGTTGAGCAAACGGTTCACAACCGCTTTGGGAAAGATTTGTAAATGACGGGGCGTGTCCCAGCCACCCCAGCTTGACCCAAATAGCTTGGCATCGATACTTTCTGGATTGGGTAAGGTAAGGATGAGGGTGGCCTCAGATTTGGCAATTCGCGCTGCTTCTTGCAGGGTTTCTTTGGGTTCAAACACATGCTCTAGGACGTCCCAAAAGATGACGAGGTCAAAACGGCCGTTTTCAAACGCCGCCTCATTTAGCTCCCCGGTAAAAACATCAAGTTGATGTCGCTCACGAGCATAAGCGCTGGCAGTTGGGTTCATTTCTACGCCAGTAGGCTGCCAGCCAACATCCCTTAAAGCCGCTAACATATTGCCGGTGGCACAGCCCACATCCAAAACGGTGCCGGGGTTTGGGCAATGTTTTTGAATGACGTTGACTCGTTTTTGAATGCTGTACGCCTGTTCCCATCGTTGCGTGGGGGATTCGATATCTTCTGTAGCGATTTTGTAGGGCTGGTAACTGTCAGGGTAATATGCGCCGATGGCATCTCGGTGGGGGCGAGGGTTCAGATAAATCAACCCACAAACTTGACAAACACAAACGGGAAAGCGCCCCGGGCGCTTAAACCAGAGATCTTCTCCCTCGAAGAGGATGGTTGTATTGTCAGAACCGCAGACATGGCAGTTGACTTGTTCAAGCTGTGTTTTGAGTGCCATGGTCGGGATTATAGTCAAGTTCGAGGTTTCGGGAAATGAACGGTAGGGTCTTGCTTATCCAAAACAAAGCGAACACCAGCCAGTAAGCCTTGCCAATAGGCACTGAGAGAGCTGATTTTTCGTTGAGCTAGTAAGCGAACGGTTGTTTTTACCGCACTGCCCAGTCGCCACAGGGAGATAAGGATGATTTGGGGGAAACGGCCGTGTTTTGCAAAAAACTGTACGCTCGAATGCGCCATCCAGTACCGCTCGTTGGGTGAATCAGAGCCACCGCTGCTCACGGCTACCTTATGCCACATCTTTGATTCAAAGATCGTCAAAATTTGAAACCCAGCCTGCCGAATGCGTAGGCACAAATCTGAATCTTCATAATACATAAAGAACCGTTCATCAAACCCGCCAACTACTTCTAAAACCTGGCGGGAAATTAGCATGGCACAACCGGGAACAAAATCAACCTCCAACCTAGGCGGATATTGATCTGAATCAGTTGTACCTCTGCCAATCGTTTCAACCTCTAACAAGGTTTGGCTAACGTTTCCCCCGTGCGACCAGATCAGTTTGTCACCTTCTTCATAATAAATGACCGGTGCCAGCAAGCCCACCGACTGCTCAGCATGGTTTAACAAGGTTTGAATCGCTAATGGATCAAACAAGGTGTCATTGTTGATCACAAAAACCCAATCCGCCTGATTCGCGAGGGCATACTTGATGCCCAAATTCATCCCACCCGCAAATCCCGCATTACGGCCGTTTTGTACCAGTTGGATTGTTGGATGGTAACGCCTGATCGTGTTTACGGAGTCATCTGTTGAGCAGTTTTCAACCACAAGAAGCTCTAAATTAGCGTAAGTTTGTTGGTGCAAGGAGTCAATGCAGGCAACTGTTTCGCCAGCCTGATTCCAATTTAAAATGACAACAACAACTTTTCCTTGAGACATGTATTGACCCTCTTCGATGAAGGAAGTTTAGTGGAAATTAATGAAATTAGAAAACAAAGCCAATTTCACAAAGTGCTTGATAAGTGTGATTTGCTGAACCTGTCGCCATTTTGTATGATTTGATTGTTTTTGTGAAAAACGACAGGTGCTGTTTTGTTTTGCACAATTCTGGAGCGAAAAAATGACTGAATGGATAGAATCAACTGAGTTTTGGAAAGGTAAACGCGTTTGTGTGACGGGTGGTGAAGGATTTTTAGGGTCCTATGTGGTTGAGGAGCTAAGAGCACGAGGGGCAGAAGAGTTATTTATTCCTCGGCGCCGTGAGTATGATCTGGTCCAGCTGCCAGCCATAAAACAGCTCCTAGAAGATGCAAAGCCCGACATTATCATTCATCTAGCGGCAAGCGTGGGAGGGATTGGTGCAAACTTAGCCCATCAGGCTGAGTTTTTCTATGACAACTTGATGATGGGCACCCAGCTGATGCACGAATCTTATTTGGCAGGTATTGAAAAGTTTGTGGCAATTGGTACGATTTGTGCGTATCCTAAATTTGCCCCTATTCCATTTCGTGAAGAAGATTTATGGAGTGGTTACCCCGAAGAGACCAACGCGCCTTATGGGCTAGCCAAAAAGATGCTTTTGGTACAGTCAAATGTTTACCGCAGCCAATATGGATTCAACTCTATCTACCTGCTACCCGTCAACCTTTATGGACCTGGTGATAACTTTGACCCAGAAAGTTCACACGTGATTCCAGCTTTGATTCGTAAATGCGTCGAAGCCAAGGTGCGTGGTGATGCCTCAATTGAAGCGTGGGGGGATGGCTCGCCAACTCGCGAATTTTTGTTTGTGAAGGATGCTGCCAAAGGGATTGTGCTCGCCACTGAGCGGTATGACGGTCATTTACCAGTCAATTTGGGCAGCAGTTTTGAAATTAGCATCAAGGATTTGGTAGAAACAATTGCTAAAGTAACCGGATTTGAGGGGGACATTGTATGGAATACGGATCGTCCTAATGGTCAACCGCGTCGAAAATTAGATGTGAGTCGTTCAAAAGAATTATTTGGCTTTGAGTCGCAGGTTAATTTTGAAGAAGGTTTAGAAGAGACAGTGCTGTGGTATAAAAACCAGTGGGCCCATCAAGTGCTTAATTTAGAAAAGTAGAACGCTTCTAGTTTTTCAGCCAGAACGTTTTCATTGAATTGGGAGGTAACGACATCACGGCCGTTTTCTCCCAATTTTTGTTGGCGTAGGGGATCAGCCAGTAGCTGAATCGTCACTTTGGCTATTTCTTCTGGTGCATCCTGCGCCACAACGCCAATATTACTGCCTTCTACAAACGGCCGTAAATCTCCCAAATCTGTTACCAAAAGCGGTCTCCCGGCTGCCATAAAGTCAAACGTCTTCATGGGAAATCGCCCCTGATTGGCGCCATTGTTAACGAGCGTTAACCAGCCCACATCACAGGCTGAGACATACTCGGCTAAGGCTTCAGATGAAACGAAGCCGGTGCGAATAACGGCCGTTTTATCCCTCACCCACTCTTCAATTGGTTGATTGTTGTATCCAATGAGTAAAAGCTTGGCCGTTGGTTTTTGTTTGAGCAGCGCATCAAACGCTTGAGCCATAAGCCGAGCGTCTTTCTCAAAAATAGCCCCCGTATAGCCTAGGATTGGGGAATTGAGCGGCAAATTGAGCTTTTGACGGACAGCCTCTTTGTTTTGAACTCGCATGTGACCCAAGTTGGCAATATTTGGCAGATAAAGAATCGAGCCGTTCGCTATGCCCAGCGCCTCGGCTTTTTTTTGCAAAATGGTGTTGATAACGGTTGTGCCTATGGCGCGTGACCTGAAGTTTTGTTCAAAAAAGGTTTCGATTGGGCGCAAAATAGTTCGCAGCAGGTAAGACGGCCGTTCCTCAACCGATCCACCTTTGCCAAACCAATCACACCAATCCATAAACAGCGGCGTGCCGTGCTTATTACTGTTGAGCAGCCCGGGGAAGATCGTTACCGGGCGGTTTTCAAACAGGTGAATTAGATCAAACTTTTTGTCGCGAAGCCAGGCGATTCGATTGAGCGTATCCCAAGGATCATACCCTGAGGTCGGCATGAGGTCTGGGGTTTCTATCACGGTAACTGAATCGAGCTGATGTTTTTTTACGCCTCGCTTATGGCTGCCAACGGCGAGTAGAGTTAGTTGATGATTTCGTTTGGCTAACGCTTGTGCATACCCCAATGCTCGCCAATAGGTGCCACGCCCCATCCGGTTTGAGACGATATATAAAATATTCATCTAGCCGGTACAGGGGGGCGTCTGGTACACCTTGATGTCAAAGTTCGTTGTGCCTAAAAATGACCCATTGATCGTTTCTACTAGGCAAACTTGCTCGAGCATCGTTTCATAATTTTCAATCAATTCGGGAGAAAAGCGATTAAAATCGAGGAGCGCTTCGTTGAGAATGAGATATTCAACACCCTGCTGCTGATAAAAACTAACGTCATTTTGATAGAGGTGGAAAGAGCGTGTGGAGGGCCATTTGTCGGGATTAACATTAGGCATGAAATAGTCGCCGGCGATGTGTGTGCCTTCTGGTAAGTTCGTTCTAATCCAGTTTCCCGCCTGAGTGCGCACATCGCCAGATTGAAAATTACGGCCATATTGCATTGAAACGAGCATCAACGGGAGTAATAAGAAGGCAGGTGCATATTGAATATATTGTTGCCATTGTGCGATGCGCTGCCATTCGCCTAACCGATCTAATATCCATTCGATGACGAGGGCTGCCCATAAATAAACCACCATTGAAGCGGGTTGCCACATGCGGGCTTGAACGTTTGTTTGATTTAAGACAGCATAGAAAAGGGCAAGTGCAAAGCTATTTAGCAAAACCCCCTTTTTACCCCATTTATAAAAACTATAGAAAAAGCCAAACATCCCTAAAATGAAGAGGATGGCGTGTGGTCGATTAAGGTGGAAGTTGAGATGCCACTGCCACGTAGCGATGGTTCGCCCGGTCGGCTCTGCATATTCTCGCAAAGCGTAGCTAAACCAGCCAAGGAAGTGAGGGATGTCAAGCAGAGCAAACGGCGTTCCTGCAACAAATCCCGCTCCCATCGCCATGACGCCGGAAACAGTACGAAAACGCACGATATCTTCCAATGACTTTAAATGAAAGAAAGGCAAAATGATTAAGGGGACAAACAGGACGACCCCATTATATTTAGTTGATGTGGCTAATCCAGCAATAAACCCTGCTCCAATGAAGGCCCAAACCGTATCTGATTCCCAATTATCGTGAACGCGAACAATAAGATAGAGGGCCAAGGTCACCCAAAAGAAAAGAGGGGTATCGGTGGTGCTGAAGTGGGCGTCAGCAACGTGGTAGGGCGAAACGGCCGTAAATGCAGCTGCCAAAAGCCCCAATCGTTTACCCCCTAAGCGCACACCAAGCAGATAGACAAGGAAGACTGTGGCTCCACCCATGATGGCAGAGACGGCTCGGGCGGCAATAAAAAACTCTGGGATTGGATAAACAGCCGGAAAATCGCCTCGTTGGAATATTGGGAGAGATTGTATCCCCCCCGGTATTTGCCCATCCCGTGCTAAAAGTGAATAAACAATCGCAAAAACGGCCGTTAGTGTATAAATATGAAGAGAGCCATATTCTAATCTAGCGGGACGCCAATCCCCCGTCTTTAAAATATTGAGGGCTGGCATAACCACCGCATCTTCGTCAGGGTGATACAAATTAGGTAAATCAAACCCAATACCATAGAGTCGTAGGCTCAAGCCCAACACAACAATGAAAAACAACAAAACTAAATGTTGATTGGCAGCCAGTGTCGTTCTACCTTTTTGATAAGCGTTTAAGGCGTTGATTTTGAAAGTTTCAATCATCGTTTTCATGAGTTATTTTGTGTAAATGGGTAAGCATTTTTTGACCAATTGCTTTAATTCGATTGGCTTGTACTCGCTCAAATCCATTTTTTACTAAGGTTTGACGCAGCTCCTTATTCGCTTTAAGTTCTTGTATCCCCGCAACCAGCGCTTCGGGATTGGCTCGCTCAACAAGATAGACATGCTTCTTGTGCGATAATTCTTCCCGAATTGTGTCCGCATCCCCTGTGATGACCGGACGCTGCATCATTAATCCTTCCCATATCTTATTTTGAATGGTACACAATGATTGCTTGGTTGTCCCAAAAACACCAAGACAGACATGAGATTGGGCAATCTTTTCAGGCAAGAGTGTTTTGTGAATCCAGCCGTGAAAGGTCAAATTGGTCACATTCAGAGAGTGCGCCAATGCTTTTATCTTAGGTAGCTCTTGCCCCTCACCATAAAAGTCGAATTGAATCGAGGTGTCATGCTGTAGCAGAGCGGCTGCTTTTACCATTGTTTCAACGCCGTGTAGCGGGATAAATGTGCCGTAATAAATCACCCTAAATGGCGTAGATTTAGGTATGATGTCTTCTCGAGGGTGATAAAGGCGATCATCAACGCCAAGCGGGACAAATTGGAAATCCTGCTTCTGTAGTTCATACTTATTAATGTAGTAACGATGGTATTCAGGGGTGTCAACGATGAGGCAATTAGGAAGTCGGAGGCCAATTTTTTCAAGCCAGAAGATAAGGGTTCCGCTTAGGGGGCTTTTTTTTGTAAGGCCACGCTCTTCAGCAATTAAGTGAAGAGACATCAACACATCGAGCGCCATCGGTTTGCGTCGCCACCATGAAAGGAGCCGACCTAAGAAAACGTCAAATTGTCCTGGATATCCAACGAGCATCACATCATATGGCTCAGTTTGGATATGCGCTTTAAAGAGACGCCAGTAGGCGGAAAGCACACGACCGAAAAATTTTGGGCTTTTCCAGCCGCCCCCAGCTTGCTCAACGCGGTCTGCGACGCTGTGCCACAAAACGGCGTGACACTCCTGTACAATTGCCCCATTTTTTCGCAAGCCTTCGATAATGACCTCATTGCGAACATAGCTAGCGCGGTAGGTGCCAAAAAAGCAGATATTGAGAGTGTTTTTTTGATGTGATTCCATCATTCAGCAATTTTTTTTCAAGCTACTTTTTGGTTTTCACATAAAATAGGTTTGGTAAACCCTCTTCCGTTTCATTAGGATACAGCAATGTATGTTGTCGTCTGTGCTGCTGCTCACCCAAAGGCGAAAAGTATAGCAGGATATTGGTTTTTGGAAACTTGTCGGTCTCTCATTAAAATTTAGGCATGATTTTGGTGACCGGGTCGACTGGGTTTGTTGGGCGCGTGCTGATGCGGCAGCTACAGGAGGCGAATATTGAAGCGCGCGGGTTCAACGGCCATATTAATAATGTACTTAACATTCGCAAGCAGCTAGAAGATATCAAAATTGTAATTCACCTGTCTGGCGCTGAAACGCGGGGCCGCAATCGGCTCCTAGACTCTATCGACGTCGAAGGCACCCAACGCCTAGTCGACGAGTGCCAGCGCGCCGGCATTCAGCACCTGATCTATGTAAGCCGAATAGGGGCTGATCCATCAGTTTGGCAGCCGCTTCTGCGAGCCAAGGGCCTTGCTGAGCGAGCTATCCAGCGCAGTCGAGTGCCTTACACAATCTTGCAGTCAACCTCCGTTTATGGATGGGGCGATCGCTACTTTGAGCTTATTGTGGGACTCGCCATATGGAGTTGGCCATTTGTTTGGCTGCCCGGTGGCGGCAGAAACCCCGTACAGCCGCTGTGGGTAGAAGATTTAGCGCGCTGTATTATGATCACCCTGAAAGATATCCATAAGAAAAACAAGACGCTAATGCTGGCCGGAAGCGAGCGCATGTCCTACTATGTGCTTGTTGAGCTCCTACTGGGGATGAGTGGGCATCGTCGAATGCCCGTCCAGTTTCCTTTGCAGATTTTAAAACCTTTGACCGTATTAATGTTCCGCTGGTGGTATTGGCCAGCCGTCTCTCGCTACTTTGCCGATCGATTTTTTGTGCCCGAAGTGACCGAGGTGGATATTGTCCAAAGGAATTTTGGATTTCAGCCCGTGAGGGTCAGGGAGTCGATTTCATATTTGAATCGATCTGGGTTACGCTGGCGATTATTTAGGCGCTGATAGGTTCTCAAAATACCTGCCCCATTTTTTCTGAAACCGTCAACAAAAAGCTACATCTGTTGCTTTAACCAACAAAATACGGTGATTGTTGTTTGCTGAAACTAAGCATCAACTGTATGTTATCAAACAGGTGTTGGTTTATTGCTGTTTGTTGATTTTATAAGTAATTTTCAGGAAATATCTTGAACACTTTGTTGTGCAAGGAAAAATACTTAAAAAGCAGCAATGAACGATAAGAAAGAAGAAAGTCAAGGAGAAAAACATGAGCGAAATTGTTTTATGGATTATTTCAGGGTTGCTTGCGGTCGTATTTTTAATGGCGGGCGCAATGAAAGCGATGCAGCCTAAAGCGAAACTGGCGGAAAATATGGCTTGGGTTGAAGATTTTTCTGATATGCAAGTTAAAGGGATCGGGATTCTTGAAATTTTGGGAGCGATTGGTTTGATTTTACCGATGTTAACCGGCATCGCCCCTATTTTGACACCCCTTGCGGCTGTTGGTTTGGTGTTAACGATGGTTGGTGCGGCAATTACCCACATTCGCCAAGGTGATGAAATCCAACAGACAATTCCCAGTGTCGTGTTGGGTGTATTAGCTTTAGTGGCCGCCATCGGTTGGTTTGGCGTTGTCTAAGACATCAAATCGATTGATGAAAAAATAATGATTCAAGTATAAAAGTGTTTCTTTAGTAAACGCTCTGCCACATACGAAACACCTTTATCCAATAAATTTAAGAAGAGCCTGGACAATACAGACAGGCTCTTCTTGCTCTCAAAGCCAATCAAATTTGAAACATTACCCATAACTCCATTACAATATGTGAAAACCAAAAAGGATTTTGAAAAAAATATTGTGTTTTTGGTTTTCACCAAGTAAATTTCATATTCTTAACCTGCGTTATTTCAAGAAATTTTGTGAAATTTGCCTGATAGTTCAACATTTGGCTTTACCTAGCAAAGTAAACAAAATCTTTTGTATTAGAATATGGAAACTTGTTACCAACGTTGTCTAATACCCTTTCTAGGGAAATGATGATTTCCAACGGAACGGACTGTTAGATAAGGCCAACAAACAAAAACGAGAAAAATCCACACCATTTGGAGAAATTCATGCCAACAGAAATTCAAATTCAAAACATCGCCCAATACGTCGGCCAAAAGGTCACCATTAAAGGCTGGCTGTATGCCAGCACCCGCAAAGGCAAGCTGATGTTTATTCGTTTACGTGATGGGACAGGTATGGTGCAAGGCGTCGCCTTCCGACCAGAAGTAGGGGATGAGTTGTTTGAATTGCTCAAACGCACCGGTCAAGAATCATCATTAATTGTAACTGGCGAAGTTCGTGAGAATGAAAGGGCTCCAGGCTTGCCAAAAGGGTTTGAAGTTGGGGTTGAAACGGTTGATATCGTTCAATCTGCTGAGGAGTATCCCATTACCCCAAAAGATCACGGCGTGGAGTTCCTCATGGATCACCGTCATCTCTGGTTACGCTCAAGCCGCCAATGGGCAATCATGCGGGTCCGTACTACTATCAAACGAGCTATTATTGACTTTCTCGATCAAAATGGGTTTGTCAATATCGATACGCCGATTATTACCCCGTCTGCTGCGGAGGGAACGAGCAATCTATTCGAGGTTGACTTTTTTGAAGAAAAAGCATACTTAGCCCAAACGGGCCAGCTTTATAATGAAGCGAACATCATGGCTTTTGGGAAAGTGTACTGCTTTGGTCCGACCTTCCGGGCTGAGAAATCTAAAACGCGTCGTCACCTAGCTGAGTTCTGGATGGTAGAGCCAGAAATGGCCTTTTTCGATCTCGATGATTTGATTGATTTTGAAGAACAGTTTGTCACCTACATTGTACAAACAACCCTAAAAGAGCGTCGTGCCGAGCTTGAATTTTTAGGACGCGACCTAGCACCATTGGAAAATGTACGAGGGTCTTTCCCAAGAATCAGTTATGATGAAGCCATTGAAAGAATTCACAAGATTCGCGAAGAAACGGATGATCCAGAACTCCAAGACCTCCTTAAAATAGAATGGGGAGATGATTTTGGCTCACCGCACGAAACGGAACTTACCAAACAGTTTGATAAACCGGTGTTTGTTTATGGTTATCCTACGCAAGTAAAGGCTTTTTACATGGAGCCTTGGCCTGATCGTCCTGAAGTTTGCAAAAGCGTTGATTTATTAGCACCTGAAGGATATGGTGAAGTGATCGGGGGAAGCGAGCGTATGAGCAATCCCGAGTTACTGATTCAGGCGATTGAGAATCATGAATTGCCGCTTGAAAATTACAGTTGGTATATTGACTTACGTAAATATGGTAGTGTGCCTCATAGTGGGTTTGGGCTAGGGTTGGAGCGTACGGTAGCCTGGATTTGCGGTATTGATCATATCCGCCAAACAAGCCCCTTCCCGAGAACTTTGAATAGAAAAACACCATAGTTATCTTTAAGTAATTTTCAACAAATATCTTGAATATAAAATTTGGCAAT
>JBCCFD010000163.1:0-15026 GCA_039029915.1 Chloroflexota bacterium | reverse complement strand
GAAGTTTCTAATTTGAAAACCCTGTTAGATAAAAGCTTTGGAACCTCGAGGAAACGAAGTGTATAGCCGTCGTTTTATACTAAGCAGAAACTTCGTTTCACTTAAACCTGGCCAAAGAGATCAAGCTGGTGGGCAATATAAACGAGGGTGCCATTCTCAATTTGCTGGCGGCGCGTTTGGAGCCATTGGTTGAACTTTTTGTTATCAAGCTCAGGGCGCTCTTTGAGTGAGTTTTCAAAGTAGCCCAGAATGGTGTGTAGAAAGAAGGCTTCGTCGGCTGGATAACGGCCGTTTATGCCAAACACTACCCAATCTGAGCTACCAGCGGCTGTCACTTGTCCACCTGCATCCTGAATATGGTGGAAGAGGTGACGGCCGCTTTTGCTGTCTCCAGACAGTTTGCCATCCGTGACCCGCTCATCCATCGTTTGGTGGTACAGGTTTTCAACGAGCGCATCGAACTGAGGGTCGATGGAAGGTTCAAAGATGGTACCGCCGTCAAAATTAATGGTGAAATAAAAATGCCCACCGGGTTTAAGGAGAGCCAAAATGTCGGGCAAGACAGCCGGAATGTCCATTAAATCTAAAAAGGCGTGCGCCAAGATAAGATCATATTGACCAATTTGCTGTGGTTGCTGAATGAAGTCAAGGAGGTCTGTGGCTTCAAAAGTGAGTCTATGTTTTTGGATTAACGGCCGTAAACGTTCCTCACAAATTAAAATGTGTTCAGGATCGTTGTCGATCGCGTGATAAACGGCCGTTTCTAATAACCCATGCTCATCTAGTCGCTCAATCATCGTGCCAATGCCCGCCCCAATTTCCAGCACGCGACAAGCGGGGCCCTTGATAATCTGGGCCATTTCAGACCAAACGTGAGCATTTAAGGCGCGGTCATCAACCGATTTTTTTGATGCTAAGTAACGTAAGAAAAAATCTTGCATAGTTATTGTGTAATTGGTTACCGGTTTATTGGAATTATTGTGACCTAATTATCTTTCACCCCATCACTCCATCATCTCATCATATACTTGTTGATAAGCCACAATTGTCTGCTCGATATCGTACAAAGTTTTACCCTTTGCGCGCGCGTTTTGATAAAAAGCGGTGATATCTTGCCGTACAGTTTGGATTGCATTGGTTAAGGATTTTACCGTGATTTCATTGACGACAACACCAAGATTGTGCTGGGCGACGTCTTGCGACATGGCTAGTGTGTCTGAGATGATGACGGGGCGGGCGGCGCTGATTGAGTCCATGAGAGAGTGGGGATACGCTTTGACCACGCCGCTGTGGGTTGCTAAATTAATGGTGGCAATCACTTCTTTCAGCTGGGCATCCACATCGATAACTTCATTTATTATTTTGACACGGCCGTTTAGATGTCGGCGGTCTACCCGTTCAATCATTTCGTCATAAAGTTCACCGCGCCACAGGAAAATAAGGTGGAGGTCTGGAAGAGCAACGGCTGTATCGAGCAGGACATCAATCCCTTTTTCAAAAAAGTGGCGTGATGCCCACGGCGCAGAAGCGATTAAAAATGGGGCGTCTGCCGCGGGTGGTGGGTGGGGCGTGAAGCGGCCTTTCTCGATTCCCGGCTGAATAAAATGAGCCTGTTGAATACCAAACCGTCGTAGTTTGGCCTGACTTTGTTCATCATAAACGGTTACTGCGGCAAGGTTTGCAAAGTAACTTGTATTGAAGTTCCCATTCTCAACCCGGCTGCTAAGCGTGTAAACAACTGGTTTTTTTAAGAATCGAAAAATCGGATAAGGAAAAGGGTCAGGGTTATACACATGATGAATGTCAAAGGCTGACTCAAGCCGACGTAAATATCTAAGCTGATGGAAGCCAAATAAAAAACGGGGAATGTACACGGGGCTTCTGTCGTTGGGGTTGAAGTAGTTTATACGGCCGTTAAATTGCAGGCTCAAGCTGCTGATCTCTTGCGATAGCGCTTCGGCCGTCGGGTGTTTTGGTGGTAACAGGGGGAGATGATACAGAACGTGCATACTCTTACTGCTCAATTTGCCGACAGGCAGCTAAGACACGTTCATTTTGACCACCCCAGCGCCGAGCAAGTACATCTTGGAAGGCTAACCAAACGGCCGTTGCGGTTTTTGGCTGATTTTCTAAGCGTAGTTTTAGAGCAAGGACGGCCGTATACGCCAACCAAAACACCCATAGATGCAAATGCCATTTGTAATGATTTCGAATGACCAAAAATCGGTTGCGCACAATGTAATAGGTGTAAAGCGAACTCCGAAAACGGGCTGAGCGGTTTGTTTCGTGGGTTGCTTTGGCGCGGCGTTCTACAGCGGCCAGAAAGCCGTGCTTTTTAGCCCGTAAGCTCAAATCAGCCATCTCCGTGCTGAAGAAGAAATCCGGCTCTAGGAAACCAGCTTGATGCCACATCGCCGCTTGGGTAAAAGCGGCTGTGCCCGAAACTGTTTCCACAATTTGAATCGGATCATCATTGGGAAAAGTGTGAACGCGCGTCTGCATGTGGAAAGCTGGATTTTTGCCACCGGCAGAGATAAATTCCTCACCATCCTCTTCATAGAGCAGGGGCACGATCAAACCAATATCTGGATGTTCTTGAAGGGTTTGGCATAGACGAAGCGCGTCTGCCTCAGCGACGCGTGCATCATTGTTGAGCAGCAAGATTGGAGCTGGGCTTTGTTCTAAAGCAGCTTTTACACCAAGATTGGTGCCGCCCGTAAAACCAAGATTTTCAGGATTGGGAATAAGGTTGATTTGAGGTAGTGCTGCTTGGATTTGAGTGATGCTATCGTCAGCGGAGGCGTTGTCGACAACCCAGATAGCCGGCGTGATTTGGGTCCACTTGAGCAACGGCCGTATACACGCAATCGTGTCCGCCGCCGCATTCCAATTTAACACCACAACCGATAGATCCATAAACCAGTAAATTCAGTAATTCAGTAATTCAGTAATTCAGTAATGAGCCAATGAATTAGCAAACTGAAACCCTGATAAACTGATTGACTGAGACCTCCTTTGACAGGCGCGAAAGGGTAGCATACAATCAAAACTCGGTCAAAACGATGCGAATTCTACACGTTGTACATCAATTTCCCCCTGAGCATATTGGCGGTACAGAATTTCATACGCAGTGGTTAGCTAAGGCCCAAAAAGGTCAAGGACATGACGTGGCTGTGTTTCATCGTCGGTCTGGGGATGGAGAGGGTATGAAGGCGCATGAGATGGACAGTGTCCTCATCTATTCTGCCTGGTCGGGACCCATGACGCCAAACAATCGGTTTCGAGCGACCTTTGGTGAGCAAGCCTTATCAACCCAGTTTTCCCAAGCCTTGATTGAATTTAAGCCTGATTTAGTGCACTTTCAGCATATTATGGGCTTGCCACACAGTCTTGGGGCGCAAGTTCAACGTTTGGGGATTCCCTACCTCGTCACGATCTACGATTATTTTTACTTTTGTGCTAACGCTCAGTTGTTGACCAACTATGATGACAGCTTGTGCAATGGGCCTCGTGCTTTTGTTAACTGCGCTCGCTGTGCGATTAGTCGAGCAGGTCGCCCCCATGCGTTCGTTGCTGTGCCCCCCTTGGTGCCCGTTTTGGGCTGGCGTAATCATAGACTGAAACGGTTTTTGCAAGGGGCAAAGCAGTTTATTGTGCCAACCCAGTTTGTACGGGATGTTTATGCCAGAAGAGGCCTGCCGGATGAAAAAATGCACGTTATTCCGTACGGTATTGAGCTACCGGACCCTGAGGACGTGGCGCAGCTAGGTGAAAAACGGCCGTTTTCACCTCCGCTACAAGTTGCCTACATCGGCGGGATTTCGCCGCAGAAGGGGATTGATGTGCTGGTAACGGCCGTTGCCAAACTTCCCCCATCCCAAATAAATTGCACCATTTACGGCGACCTCACTGGGTTCCCTGATTATGTCAATAAAATGCTGGAGGATTTACCGGCCAATATCACCTTTGCGGGTCGCTTGCCGCGCCCTGTTCTTTGGCAAACATTGCATCAAACTGACATTGTGGTTGTCCCAGCCTTATGGCATGAAACATCATCTATTATCATTGATGAGGCGCACGTCATGAACGTACCGGTGATTGCCTCAAAGCTAGGGGGGATGAGTGAGAAGATTCGACACGGTGAAAATGGATTTCATCTCACCCCCGGGGATGTGGATGAATTAACGAGCCATCTGCAAACTTTGATCAATTCACCAGCTTTGCTGGCTGAGTTTTCATTAAATACCCCAGTTGTTCCCACCCAACAACAGATTCTTGATTTGATTTCCGCCGTCTATCAGAAAATTTAAGTTGAATAGGAGTTAAGCAAATAGCGGTCACTGAGCCTGTCGAAGTGACTTTCTTAACCTTTCGACAGGCTCAGGGTGCGTAAGTCCTGCTGAATAAAAGCGAAAATCACGGCGAGTTGTTTATCTCAAACGGGATGACTGGATTTCTAAGCAATCCCAGGAATCCAAATGAGTGATTTTGTCTTGTGGTTAGGTGATACGATACAATTTCGCTTATGGAATCAACACAAAATCGAGAGCAGCCATCTTTGATCATCACGCCAACGAGCCACCGCTCATCCGCCATTACCTATCTGCGCTCACTGGCTGATTATCAATATTTACTCAAAAATCTGGTGCGGCGCGACCTAACGGCGCGGTATAAAAATTCGCTTTTAGGGGTGCTCTGGAGTTTGCTAACGCCTCTCTTTATGATGCTGGTGTATACAGTGCTGTTTACCGTGCTGCGACCGGGGAATCAAATTCGTCTTTTTTATATTTTTATTTTGTCGGGGCTTGTGCCCTGGTTGTTTAATGCGTCGACCATTGGGTCCGGTACCGTGTCCGTCACCTCCAATGCCTCACTGGTCAAGAAGGTTTATTTTCCACGACTGCTTTTGCCGCTTTCAGCCATGCTGTCTAGCTTTGTTAACTTTTTGTTGGCGTTTGGCATTTTGATTGTTTTTCTCTTTATCTCAGGCATTGGCATTACGATTCATGCGCTGTGGGTACCGGTTATTTTGCTCATCCAAATGATCTTTATGTTGGGGGTGTCTATGGTTTTGAGCGCCCTCAACGTTTTTTACCGTGATGTGCGGATGATTATGGATGTGGTGCTGTTAGCCTGGTTTTTCTTAACCCCCGTCTTTTATCCGCTTGAAGATTTTAATAATCAGGCCCAGCTGATGGGGGTTCAATTTGATGCGGCCCGCATTATGCGCTGGATCAATCCGATGGCTTCGATTGTGGATGGGTACCGTACGGTGCTGTGGGGCACGTTAACGAGCGATGGCCCAGCAAGCATGGAGCCGCTCAATTTGTTACGCACCTTTTTAACGGCCGTTATCGTTTTTGCCATTGGTTTAACCGTATTTCGACGATATGAACATCTTTTTGGCGAGGTTCTATAAACAGGTGGGCCACAAGGCAATAAACTAAAGTACTACACAAATTTTCACTTTCAATCCGTAGTTTTTATGTTAACATATATGCGGGATGTGAATAAGCGCCAGAACAAGCTGTTCTCGCGTAAAAGTGGAAATGAGTTTTGGTTTTAAGAAAACGGTCTCGACCCTTTTGTTTCATTCTGTTTGTATTGGTAATGCTCCCGCTAAGCAGCGGCTGTGCGAATCCCTTATTTGCTAGTCAGCCCCTGCCTACCTTGGTGCCAACGGCCGTTTACGTGCCGCTTGAAGTTAGCCAGGCTAGCCCGAGCCCCCTTTCTGAACCAACACCAACGCTTGCCCCTGAACTCTTGCAGCCCACGTTTACCCCAAAATCTGCTAATTCAAACCTCACCGTTGACAATCCAGCAGAAACGGCCGTGACCGAGACACCCACTGTTTTTGATACACCAACGCCTATTCCAACTGCAACTCCCGTTCCCACAGAGACCCCTATTCCAACGGTGACGCCCACCAGCTTGCCACTGAGCGCCCCTGTTTTGTGGGTGACTGACCCCATTTTGCCTGAGGGGCGCATCGCTGAAACGGCCGTGCCTACTCGCGTCCCTCGCTTCCAGATGCCTGAAAGCACCACCAATATTTTGCTCTTGGGTAATGATGGCGGTGTCAATACGGACACGATGATGATTGTGACCATTAATCCGAATGGACCAACCGCTTCTATCATCTCGCTTCCCCGCGACCTCTATGTGTACATCCCTGGGTCAAATATGGGTCGTTTAAATACGGCCGTTGCTCGTGGCGGTGTCGATCTCCTTAAACAGACGATTCTTTACAATTTTGGCGTGCCCATTCATTACTATGCCCAGATTAACTTTGAAGGGTTCCAAGAGGCGGTAGACATCTTAAACGGAGTCGAAATTGCCGTTAGTTGTCGCCTGCAGGATTGGCGCTTAGCCTCGCCAGAACTCGATCCTGAGCTTGAGGAAAGCTGGGTACAGTTTGCACTTGAGCCTGGCGTTTATCGAATGGATGGAGATTTGGCACTCTGGTATGCTCGTTCTCGCAAAACAACGAGTGACTTTGACCGCGGCCGACGCCAACAGCAGCTAATCAGGGCCATTTTTACCCAAGCCGTTGACCTAGACTTAGTCACCGAGGTGCCAACCATTTGGAACGCGTACCAAGATTATATCGAAACGGATATGGACATGGGGCGGATGCTTCAGTTGGCCACTTTAGCCCCAGCCGTACGCAACAATGGGGTCCAACACCTTTACCTTGCTGGAAAAACGGAGTCATGGGTGACGCCATCTGGTTCATGGGTCTTGCTGCCTATTTGGGAAGGGCCAAGAATGATGGAAGAAGAGTTTAGCCGACTCTTTTTACCACCAGCTATCAATATGGCTGAGCGTCCCCCGATTTTTGTCGAAGTTGTTAACGCCTCGGGTAATCCAGATATGACGGAACTGGCTGTGGATAATTTGGCGTGGTTTGGCTTTGTCCCTGTGGTGGGAGAAACGGCCGTTGTGACCCCTAATACGGTTCTAAATTATCATAAGCCCAATTTCAAAGGCTCCTACGATTGGCTGATCAGCTGGGTTTTTGATATGAACAAAGAGCAAATCAATCTGGCTCCTGATGACAGCAGTCCATATGATTACCAGCTTGTCATCGGTCAAGATTACAATCCTTGTCGTCCCCAACTTTCAGCACCACAGCTTTTCTTGAATCGCTGATCAATTGACAATTGCCCAATGTCAATTTGATGTCACCTACAATTCTGCTAGCTGTTCAATCTCTGACTCACTCAAACAGCCTAAAACGCGCGCAATCTCAAGCAGTGAGCGACCATTGTCTCGCCGCTGTTCTGATAATTGCCTCAAGGCTTGAGAAAGCTGTGCCCTCTGTTCGAGCAAATGATTAAACTGTTGATCACAGGCTGGAATAGGGGGTGGATAGTGTAGAATTTCGTCTTGAACGGCCTTCTTTTTTTCTTTGAGGAGTGCGTGTAGAGCTTGCCACTGATTTAAATTTTCCAATTGTTTCATTTCACATATACTCCAATAACACTATAAAAAAATGAAGCTTAGAGTTCAAGAGGATTGTAAGCGTAATAAGCTGTCAGCTGGTTAGCATTTCAGCTTGTTGGCTTTTTCCTATTTCCTCAATTTAATACAAAGAAGGAGCACCCTATGACCCGCAATGATAAATCTAAATTATCTTTCGACAGCAAAGCTGTTTACTATGCACCCGAGCCTGCTTCAAAATCGATTGGTACACCAATTTATATGTCCTCATCTTTTCAATACGATGCTGAGACATATCAGCGGGTTGTTGATGGGGAGCGCAAGACGGTCAATATTTACGGCCGTTGTGGCAATCCATCCGAATACGCTTTTGAGGAGCAAATGGCAGCAATAGAGGGGGCTGATGATTGTTTAGCGACCGCCTCAGGGATGGCGGCCATCTCAATCGCGCTATTCGGTTTGCTCAAAGCGGGAGATCACGTCGTCTGTGATTGGACAACGTACAGCTCTACCCATGAAATGCTTGATCATCGAATCACGGATTATGGCATTACGACTACTTTTGTTGACACGGCCGATATTGACGCTGTGGCCGATGCTATTCAAGACAACACCAAGCTGCTCTATTTTGAAACCATTGCTAACCCGTCGATGAAAGTGCCTGCCATCAAGCCGCTGGTTGAGTTGGCCCACAGCAAGGGGATTATTGTGGTTTGTGATAATACCTTTGCCAGTCCCTACGTTAGTCGACCCTTAGAGTGGGGTGTCGATTTGGTGGTAGAAAGCGCTACAAAATTTATTGGTGGTCACAATGATGCAATTGGGGGCGCCATCTGCTTAAAAGCTGGCCTTTTGCCTGAAGATTTTATTGAAACAATTCGCTGGAACACGATGGTTAAGTGGGGGGCACCTATCTCCCCATTTAACGCTTGGCTGCTTCAACGCGGCATTCAAACGCTTCATGTACGGGTTGAACGAGCCTGCCAAACGGCTATGAAGCTAGCCGGCTACTTTGAATCCCATCCTAGCGTTCGGCGCGTCTGGTATCCGGGCTTGCCTTCTCATCCTCAGCATGATATTGCGGCAGAACAAATGCCCAAGTTTGGCGGCATGTTGACGTTTGAGGTGGCGGATGGAGAAACGGCCGTTCGCGTTCTCGATAACCTCCAGCTCGCCACCTTTGCTGCGAGCTTAGGCGGGGTTCGCACCACGACCCAGGTGCCAGCCACCATGGCTTTTCTTGACATTTCTCCAGAACAGCGTGCCGCTATGAATATTAGCGACGGGATGATTCGCGTTTCGGCAGGTCTAGAAGATGCAGATGATTTAATGGCTGACTTTGCACAAGCGATTGCTAAGGCTGGGGGCTAGTCATCTGGCCAGAAACCTGACAAATGAAAGAAACGCCTCAAATGGCATAAGCAACATCGCCTACCTTGAAATATAAGACACATAAGCTTACAATGTCTATACGGCGTAAATACAAGCGAGGTGACAATGGTCCGTAAAATATACAAAACTGGAAACAGCCTAGTTGTGTCTTTACCAAAGGATTCAATACAGCAATTGGGTTTAAATGAGGGGAGCGAGGTTAATATTGAAATTGATCAAGAAAATGGCAAGATTGTCATTGAACCTGTTAAAAATTCGATAGCACAAATCTCGCCAGAATTTGCAGAGCAGCTTGATTCATTTATTGAACAATATCGGCCGGCGCTTGAAGAATTAGCAAAGTGATACGATATTTATCGGCTCAAGAGATTCTGTTTATTCACTCTCGGTTGATAGCTACTACAGGTGGAGAGCACGGCATAAGAGATCTATCCTTGCTGGAGTCGGCCGTTGCCCGCCCGATGGCTACCTTTGATGGTCGAGATTTGTATCCTGATATTTTTACAAAAGCGGCCGCTTTAATGTCATCACTAGCCCAAAATCACCCTTTTGTAGATGGGAATAAACGAACAGCAATCACGTCATCCGCTATGTTCTTACGACGAAATAATTTGTCACTTGAGGTGGATAACCCTTCATTGACGCAATTTACTTTTGACGTGGTCAATAAAAAACCACCGCTTGATCAAATCGCGACTTGGTTTGAAGCAAATACTACTACTATCGGTTGAGTCAATCGTATTGTTGAGATCTAAAAACTAATATAACTCATAACAATAATTCGGCCGTAGGTTGGCGCCTTGATAGAATAATTTATGCCTAATTCAACTATCTGCCTAACATTTGATTTTGATGCTTTATCCGTTTGGTTTGGTTATAAAAACACAACGCCTGCGATGCTAGCGCGCGGTGAATATGGGGCGACTGTGGGCGTGCCGCGTATCTTAAAGTTGCTCAAAGAGCGGCAGCTTCCAGCCACCTTTTTCATTCCAGGCCACACCATCGATTCTTTCCCTGAAGTCGTTCACACCATTATTGAGGCAGGTCATGAAGTGGCGCACCACTCCTATTCACACATTGATCCCAGCTTGCAGACCCCAGAGGAAGAGCGGGCTGACATGGAGCGAGGCCTAGAAGCACTGGCCCGAGTTGGGGTTCAACCGACTGGATTCCGTTCGCCATCAGGTGATTATTCCACAGTGACACTTTCGCTTCTTGAAGCGTTTGGCTTTGTTTACGATTCCAGCTTGATGTCAGATGATTTTCGGCCGTATCACCCTCGAGTCGGGGATGAGGTGGCGGTTGATAAACCGCTAAAAAAGGGGCGAGAATCTGCTATTTGGGAAATCCCCATGAGCTATGAGTTTGATGACTGGGTACATTTTCAATACAATTTTACGCCTTACCGTAACGGAACAGCTTCCCCTAAAAAAGTGCTAGAAATATGGACGGCCGATTTTGATTTTATGCAGGCGCATGTTAATAGCGGTATCCTAACGGTCGCCATGCATCCGCAAGTGATCGGTCGAGGTCACCGAATCCAAATGCTGCATGACTTTATTGACCATTGCCAGCAACAGGATGATGTCACTTTCTCATCGATGAATGATGTTGTTGAAGGATTATAATTTCGTTAACCGTCATTTGATAGATAAAAACCGAGCAGCCGGTTGATGAAACCTCAGGCTCTGTTCATTGAGATTCCCGCTATTTGAGTCTTGACAAAACGCTAAGTGATGCTGGGTGAGCGATGCGGTTCATTTTAGCTTCATAAAATGCCAGTTTTTTTAGTATTCCAGTACTATGAAAAACGGGTCAAAACGGCCGTTTTCGTGAACCCTGCGTGAAATAGATTTATTACCAAAGTGCCGTAAGTTTCCTCTTAATTCTGAATGATAAACTCATATCTATGTGGTTATGGGACCGAACGCTTTCCTGCGATAGGAGAGGTTTGTAACCACAAGGACTCAGCCAAGCCCCGCTTGGCAGCGTGAAGATGAGTCCAAAGTGTGAAGCATAGCTAACGAGGTAGAAACGGGAATCGCATAACGTCGATTTTGTCATGCTGCTTGGCAAGATCACACTCGCAGAATTAGGCTCTCGCCGTTTTGTTCAGTTTGTGCTGTATTGGTATTAAACAAAACGACAAAGGCTAAGTCTGTATATGGAGCATATTGATAAATTTTAATTAAGCATTTTGTGTCCATCACGATAAATGTGTGTTGACATAAACAAGGAACTGTGAAGATGACGATTGTATTGGAACAAAAACAGATCCCCACTATCCCCCATTTATATTCCCAAAAAATTGTTGTTGTAATCCCCGCTTACAACGAAGAACGGTTTATTGGCAGCGTTGTTTTGCAAGCCAAACAGTATGCGGAAACAGTCATCGTTGTTGATGATGGCTCTGCGGATCAAACTGCAGCGGTCGCTGAAAAAGCGGGTGCCCATGTCATTGTTCATGAGGCGAATCAAGGTAAGGGTGGTGCACTTAACACCGGTTTTGAAATGGCTCGCCAGTATGGTGCTGATGCTGTTGTCACAATTGACGCAGACGGTCAACACGACGCTGAAGAAATTGAAGCAGTTGTTAACCCCGTTTTGAAAAATCAAGCGGATATTGTGATTGGATCACGCTACCTTGAGGCAACCAGCGATGTGCCAACCCACCGGATTATCGGTCATATCGCCTTTAATTTTCTCACCAATCAAGCCTCTGGCACTGAGGTAACAGATTCTCAGAGCGGATTTCGAGCCTTTTCGGCCAACTCTATTCAGAAAATTCGCTTTAGCTCAAGCGGCTTTTCCGTTGAGTCTGAAATGCAATTTCTGGCAAAAGAGCATGAGCTATCTGTGGCTGAAGTGCCTATAACGATTTTCTATCATGATCCGCCAAAACGGTCAGTGATAGCGCACGGCCTTTCAGTGCTCAACGGCATTTTAGGCTTGGTTGGTCAATATCGCCCCCTGCTTTTCTTTGGTATTCCGGGTTTTTGCCTGCTTTTAGCTGGCTTGGTTTGGGGAGCATGGGTGGCTGATGTGTTTTACCGCACAGAGCAATTACCAACAGGCAACGCTTTGATTAGCGTCATGCTTTTCATTGTAGGCAACATTATTTTGTCGACGGGATTTATTCTCCATTCGATTCGTGGTTTGTTGATTAATTTAAACCATCGACAGGCGTAGGCAGTAAACATGCAGTATGTAAGTCAACAATCTGCAGAGAATCATCAGATTCCTCAAGTTTCGGTCATTGTGGTGAACTACAACGGCCGTTTCTATCTGCCTGCCTGCTTTGACGCCCTGCAAAATAGCGTTGGGTCTGATGTCGAGCTGATCTTTGTTGATAATCAATCGACAGATGAAAGCGTCTCGTTTATGCAGACCCACTATCCTGATGTTAAGGTTGTTCTGAATAGCGAAAACAATGGGTATGCAGGTGGTAACAACCTCGGCGTGTCGATGGCGCAGGGGGAATTCATTGTTATTTTGAACCCCGATACGGCCGTTCAGACCGGTTGGCTTTCAGCATTGATTGAGCCCCTACAACACGACGCATCCCTTGGCATGACCACCCCGCGTATCTTGCTTTTAGCGCAACCTAACATCTGCAACACCGCAGGCAACATGGTGCACCTGTCCGGCATTACGCTTTGTCGCGGCATGGGGCAGCCTAAACAGGATTTTGCAGAAACGGCCGTTGTGAGTGCCGTTTCTGGCGCAGCTTTTGGCATGCGCAAATCACTGTTTGAAGCGCTAGGCGGTTTTGATCCCCAATTCTTCATGTATATGGAAGACACCGATTTGTCGCTTCGCGTTCAGCTAGCGGGGTATCAACTGCTGTATGTCCCCGAGTCGATTGTCTTACATGATTACACCCTCAAATTTGGGCCCAACAAAACGTACTATCAAGAGCGAAATCGGTACATAATGCTGCTCAAAAACGCTCGTTGGCAAACGCTGCTGCTGTTGTTACCGGGTTTGCTGCTTGCTGAGGCCATTACGTGGGGCTTTACCATACTCAAAGATCGGACCAACTGGCGGAATAAAATTCGTGCCTATGGCTATTTAATCACCCATTGGTCGCAGATTATGGGCATGCGCGCTCAATCTCAGACGCAGCGCAGACGGCCAGATTCCGTTTGGCTAAAACGAACAACGTCGACGCTTGATTTTGAACAGGCTGCTGATGGCCTTGTTGCTAAGGTGGCCCACTGGACGATTGATCCGTTTTTCGCCGTTTGGCGACGCTTGATGCTACAGGTGGTGGCCTAATGCTTAAAATCGCTCACGTGACAGCTACATTTTGGCCGAACAACACCGGTACTGGCAATGTTGCCTACCACAATGCTCTTGAACTCGCTCGTTTAGGACATGAGGTGCATGTTTTTACGCCGCGACTGCCAGAAACGGCCGTTACCGAAACTCGCGATGGCTTTACAGTTCATCGTTTACGGCCGTTTTTATCCTATGGCAACGCCTTTTTCCTCCCGCAGCTGGCGTGGCGATTGGCCTCCTTCGACATAATCCATGTTCATATGCCGTTTTACGGAGGGGCTGAGGCTGTGTGGTTACTCAAACTACTCACCGGCAAGCCTGTCGTCATTACGCATCATCAAGATGTGAAGCTAGACGGTTTGGCCGGTTGGATCAATCGTTTTCACGATGCTACCCTGACCAATTCATTGATGCGGATGGCCGATCGGGTTTGTTTTACGAGCCTAGATTATGGAAATGCGTCCAAATATGGGCGGCTTATTGCCAAGGAACGGGTGAGTTATCAAGCATTGCCCAATGGGATTGATGTGGAGCGATTTACGGCCGTTTCTGACACAGTTGCCCTCCGAGAAAAACACAATCTTCAAGGCAAATTCATTCTCTTGTTTGTAGGAGTTCTTGATCGAGCACACTACTTCAAAGGGGTTGAAAAACTGATCCGGGCGGTGCAAAAAATAAATCAATCCCATTTGAAGCTCATCATTGTGGGCAAGGGTGATATGCAGTCTGACTATCAAAAGTTAGCGCTTGAACTGGGGATTGGCCATCAAGTGCGGTTTGCGGGCTTTGTGCCGGATGAACAGCTTCCCGAAATGTATCGACTAGCCGATACGGCCGTTTTGCCCTCCACCACGATGGGCGAAGCGTTTGGTCTGGTACTTCTAGAATCACTCTCAAGCGGAACGCCTGTGATTGCCTCTGCGTTGCCGGGTGTGCGCACCGTTGTTACCAATTATCAAGATGGCTTTTTGGTCGAACCCAGCAATGTTGAAGACCTTGCTCAAAAAATTGAGCAGATGATGCAGCTACCGGCTGAAGATCGGCAGCAGATGGGGCAAAAAGGGCGTCAAAAAGTGATGGCTCAATATGCATGGCCCAAAATTGGGAGTCAGCTTGACCAACTCTATCGCACGATTTTAAAACCAAAGAAGCTGGTGGCGAGCCAGACAAAACAAGGATCAAGCTTATGAGCATTGCTGCCCTTCCTCCCACAATGAAGCGTCCTGGCTTAGCTTTTCAATACGCTTTTGATTGGCTAGCCCAACAGCTCCACGCGGCAGATGGCCCAACTGGCTGTATTTTGGAACAGCCTTTGCACGAGGCAGAAATATTGAGCCGCATTCCATCGGTGCCACTTCTGCCAAGAGCGCAGTTTAACTTAGCGGAGGCTAAGGTCACGCTGCCTGCTATTGGTTGGATTTTGCCCCAGCGAAACGGACCAGATGATTTGCGTTCAATTCAAAAATGGGTGCAGGTTGGTGGTCGGCTACACATTTTTGCGGCGGGTCCATTGGCCACTTTATTGAGCGAACAAAAAGATGATAAACGGCCGTTGCTCTCTGCAGGCTATCTGCTGCGGGCCAGTGCCGTCACAAGCTGGCGGGTCACTGAACGCTTTGGACTGCACGGGTTTCGCGGAGTGGCGTGGCATTTTATGGGAACGGCCGTTGGTGCTTTAGGGCAACCTAGCTGGGAAGATCGCTGTCATTTTGGTATGCGCCGGAGTTTTGTGGAATATGGTTTGGGTAAATCATTCACCGCCCTTACCTGCCTGACGTTGGAGCGCACTAAGTGAAAGAGCTGACCCAAACAATTGCCAATCTCGACGCTTGGTTTGAGTCGATTCGTACCCCCGAAGGGTATGGTGGTCCTGTGGTGCACTGGTGGCAAAACTGCCTCCAATTCACAGG
>JBCCFD010000162.1:0-15124 GCA_039029915.1 Chloroflexota bacterium | reverse complement strand
TCGTTTTTCCCTTGCCCTCTCCCGTATTGACAATGGTTAACCCTTTTTTGATCCGCTTGCGACGAGCCGCTTGGCGGCGTTCTTCGCCTGTTAGAGGGGATTGGGAGTCGGTATCTGACGCACTCCCTTCTCTTTTCTCTCCGCTCTCTTCATAAGCCCCTTTATCTCCTCGGAGCGCCGGGGCATAGCTTGGCTCTTGCCCAGCAGGATAGAGCCGATGAAAAATGTATTCTTCAACCGGGTTTCCACCAATAAGATGCTCATCAATGATGCGGGTCATCACCTCTTCGGTAACGTGGTGATACCAGATGCCATCGGGGTACACAACAACGACTGGGCCTCCTGAACAAACGCCCAAGCATTCAGATAGCGTGTTTTTAATACGCTCTGGATTGCGCAACTTTTTATATTTGCCGAGCTGGGGGCGAATGGTGGCGTTGAGAGCAACGGCCGTTTCGGGCGGGGCACAGATGCCGTGTTGGCAAATAAAAAGCTGGCGACCATAGGCGCGCATAGACGGAGCAGGGGGGGCTGTCATCCGGTTTGTTTCCTTTCCCAGTGAATCATAGCCACGGGGAGCAACTGTTCATATTGCAAGCCGCTTTTATTAACAGTGAGGTGAGGCGTTAGCAGACCGGCACAGGTATTGATGTCACTTGTTTCAGCACCCTCAGGTGCTAGCTGCGCTGCGATTTCAAAAGCCGAATTTCCGTGTATAAGCTTGCGCTCCTCCACGATGTGCATCTGGGCATGCACCCCGGCTTGCCACAAAATGCCGTAAAAGTAAATGTGGAGCGGGGTGCTCATTTCATCAAATTGCGGCCAAATTTGAGACAAAATGGGATCATGACGCATTGAACTACCCGGTGAAGAGACAATGATTACTCTCTTCTTAGCAGTGTTGACCATTTTTTTGAGGTCATTCAACAGATCGGGCATTCGATAGAGGGACCATGCCGCAATGACCACATCATGCTGCTCAACAACGGCCGTTTCCCAAGCTTCGTTAATGAGTGAAACGGTATCGATTTTTTGCGAATGCAATTTATTTTCTAATAGGTTGAGCATGTCGGGTGAATGATCAACGGCCGTGATCCTGTGAGCGACTTTTGCCAACGGTAGGGTGAAGCGACCCGATCCGCAACCGATATCAAGCACGGTATCAGTTGGTTGAATCAAATTCTGGATGAACGCTAAGGAATATTTGCAAGAGCTTGGAACGGCCGTTTCTCGATCGTACTGGCGGCCATGTTTTGCCCAAAAAGCCAGGTCAACCGCTGAATCACCTCGATGATGAGGATCTTGACGCGTACAGTTTTGCCACGCTTTGGCAAAATCGTGTGTTTGAAAGGTTGTTTCAATCATCAAAAAAGCCTTATCGTGGCGATAAGGCTTTGAAAATCGGTTGAAGACTCAGACACACCATTGTTTTGAAAGTCAACTGCGTGCTGGTTCTGCAATTCTCACTGCCTTTTTCCACGAAGGGTAGGTAATTGAAAAGAAGCTATTGATCAATTACAAAGATGCGAGACATTTAAGGCGGGTAGTCGGACTTTTGCAATTGGCTTTTTGTTTAGCATAAAAAACGATGTTTTGCCAATTGCCATTTACCGTTGCGGGACAGTGCCGGACTTACACCGAGCTTTCCCCATTGTGCACAATGCATCCGGGCATTTGTGCACCTTAAATGGCAAACAATATTATTTTGTTTGCCGCGGATCGTACAGGCACGTGCTTGATGTGTCAACTTTTACTACTTCTTCACCTTTCAACTCTTTTTCCTATGCAAAATAGAAGGGGATAGCTAAAAAGTCACATGTTGACATTATGTCATCTACTATTGGGTGTGATATACTTTGGATTATGTAAGGTAAACTGCAATGCGCCACTGTGAAAATATTATTCGGACAGATTGCAGTTTAAAAGTTTTTAGGGTTTGCAGTGACATTTGACCTAATCGTCCACAACATTTTTTCAATAACCAGACAATTGATATTGTGCTAAGGGAGGTTTGACGTGAAAAAACCATTACGCGCCAGCCTGATTTTTATTGCCATTTTTATATTTGTATCTACTTCATTCGTCAATGCGGCACTTGAAGATAGAGGGTCTATTCGCGGTACGTTCTATCAAGATTTAGATGGAAACGGCATCTGCGGAAGCGGCGACACCGCCGTCGCTGGATTTGGTATTGATTTCAGCTCATCCGATGGCTCAATTACGATCAGTTTGGTTACAGGTACAAACGGCACCTATGGTTTAGTGGGGTCAGGTTTAGGCACTTGGACAGTCCAAGCGGTGGCGCCTTCATCAAGCTGGCAGATTACATCTGCAAATCCAGTCAAGGTAACTATTGATGCAAGCGATCCTATCGCTACCAATATTGATTTCTGTGTACAAGGGGGCGGTTCGGCGGTCACAAATCAAGCCCAAGCTGCCACTGCAGCATTTTCGACCGTGGGCATAACAACACCTATAACAACTGAAACATTACCGGCCGAGGTTTCAGGCCAACCTCCTTCACTCGATTTAGAATCTAACTTTGCTACCAGCGATGCTCTGTTGAATGAGCCTCAACTACGGGCTGGCTTGGCGTATGATGACCTTGAATTTTTTGTGCGAGATGGCAATCGTGACGTAGAGATTCCGCCAGACCAACCGGACTGGCTAGCTTACCTTAACCAGTTTAGAGAAACTGAGCATTTGCCGCCAGTGATGGAGTCAGCTGCGTTCACGCAGGGTTCTTTTAATCATGCTCGATTTATGGTATTAAATGACGTGTGCTGCGCGCACAGCCAAAATCCAAACAATCCTCTGTTTACCGCCAATGGCAACGATTCGGGTATCAATGGCCTTATTTTTTCATCTACATGGACCCAAAGCCAAATGGAACATGCTATTAACTTTTGGATTTCAGCCCCATTCCATCTGGTTGGGATTTTAGATCCTGCTGTATCGGAAGTTGGGTTTGGTGAGTTTCGTCAAGAAACTGGGTTTTATCACTACGCGGCCGTTTTGGATGTGCGTACCAATGAGGTAGACAGCCTTGAGGTACCGCCCGAAATTGAATACCCTCTTTTCTTCCCCGCAGATGGCACCGAAACATTTGTTGTACGACGAAGTTTGCCCGAGTATCCTGATCCGTTGACGGCACCGGGCTGTACAAGCTATACCGAGCCAACCGGCCCAGCGATCATGATGATGATGGGTCACGGGGATGTCACGCCAAACGTGACGTCACATCGCGTCTTTGAAAACGGCCGTTTAATTGAATCGTGTGTATTTACGGAAACCACCTACGAAAATCCAGACCAATATACGCAGCAAACAGGCCGAACAATCCTTGATACGCGGGACGCCATTGTCATTACGCCGCGCCTCCCCCTGGTCGGTGGGGCCACCTATCGGGTTGAAGTAGCAGTCAACGGCGAAGAGTATTCATGGGAATTTACGGCCCGCACAAAACAGTAGATATTTTTTTTCGTTGTGATACAATATTCGTCTGTCGTCAAAAGTTAGGGGCGGTGGCGAAATGGTAGACGCAGCGGACTTAAAATCCGCCGGACTTCGGTCCGTGTGAGTTCGAATCTCACCCGCCCTATTTTTGATGAATAAGCCTATTTTTTGAATAGGCTTTTTTTATTTCTGGATGTAGCGCGCTACGTCTCGACTATACCTTATGGTGCTCAAGGCGATAGAAAAAGAACACGGCCGTTTCCTTTTTGCAATCCCCAAAATGATAGTTGGTGTTTCTGGGGGAGCAGACTCTTTGGCGCTGCTGCATCTCTTAAAAGAGCTAATCGGTGCTGAACGATTGGTCGTTGCCCACTTGGATCACGGCTGGCGTGAATCTTCACGAGAAGATGCCGAATTTGTAAGGCAAACGGCCGTTTCTTGGCGCATTCCCTATCACGGTCAACGTTTAAAATCAGCCAAAAAGAAAACGGGCTTGGAAGCTGCTGGGCGGGAAGCTCGATACCAATTTCTTAAGGACGTGGCCCGCTGTGAAGGAGCGTCCTACATGGCGGTGGGGCATAACCAAGATGACCAAGTAGAGACAATTCTGCAGCATCTTTTACGGGGCAGTGGGGTGGCTGGTTTGCGCGGTATGTCATTTGCTTATCCACTGATGGGGGATGAGCAATTTACCCTGATACGGCCGTTGCTCAATACTTCCCGCGAAGACATTGAAACCTATTGCCAAATGAATCATCTCATTCCTCGACAGGATGAAACCAATGCTGATCCTAAATTTCAGCGGAATCGATTAAGGCATGAGCTAATCCCTATTTTGAAAGGTTACACTGAACGGCTAGATACGAACCTGCTCCAGCTGTCTGACATGATTCGGGCGGAGGATGATCTCTTAACGCAGATAGCACAAGCGCAATGGGAAGCTTTATTGGTTGATGTCGAAGCTGGCTGGCTAACGTTGAATCGTGATGCTTGGCAAACCCTACCTGTTGCTATGCAGCGACGGCTGTTGAGAACGGCCGTTTCTACCCTCAAACCTGATTTTACAGAGATTGGCTTTCGGTCGATTGAGGCGGCGCGACTGGGCTTGGAAAACGGCCGTTTTGGACAAACTTTTCATTTGCCATCTGGCGTGACGGTGACTGTGCAAGCTAAAACTCACCTCTTTTCACTGCCAAATGTTGAATTAACATACGACTTGCCTCAATTGGGTGAATCGGAGCTTTTAACGTTGGAGATGCCCGGCATCACGCAGTTGGCGAATGGATGGCAAATAGAGGCACAAATCATCATAATCCCTGATAGTAAGCCTTTATTTGTGAAAGATTTGGGTTGGGAAGCGTACTTACCCGTTCAGAAATACCCCTTGATATTACGAACGCGTCAGCCTGGAGAGCGCGTTAAGCCGCTGGGCATGAACGGCCGTTCCCGCAAGCTGAAAAAGGTCATGTCAGAGCAGCATATTCCTCAATCATTGCGCGACTCGTGGCCCGTGTTAACGATTGATGATGAAGTAGTCTGGGTGCCTGGCGTTATTCGCACTGAGTCTCATCTACTGACTGACGAAGCCCATCGGGCTGTCCATTTACAATTTCGAAAATAAAAAGCGTAATGATTCACAATTTACCATTTTTCGGTTAAACTCAGCCCATGCGAATTCGTCGACTGCTTATACTGCTTGGGTTGGGTTTAACGGCCGTTTTAATTTTCCTATTCTTTTTTAGACGTGATACAAACGCTGAATTTGGCCCAGCTGTCACCCTTTGCCCCGGACCGGATTTATATGGCTACACCTGTGAAAGCGGCACCGGATTTTCCTATATTGATGCCTTTGAAGATATTCAGCTTTATGAAGACGAAGGCGTTCGTACGCTAAATCTTCCCTTTGCCTTTACTTTTTATGGCACGCCGTATAGCGAAGTCACCGTTTCGACAAACGGCACCCTGCAATTCGGAGCGGCAAACCCAACTTACTTCAACGAATGTATGGAAAATGGGTCTTTACCCGCAATGGGTGACCTGATCGCACCATACTGGGATGATTTAGACAGTCGCTTGGCCGGTTCGATTGATATTGCAACGGTCGGGGAAGCCCCTGAGCGGATTTTTGTTGTTGAATGGGATAGCGTTCCCAGATTTGGGGGAGAATTAGATGACAACCTTACATTTCAAGTTCAGCTATTTGAAAATAACAATGATATTCTCTTTTTGTATGAGGATGTGACGACTTCGAACTCACCTAACGGCCGTTCCGCTACGATTGGCGTTCAAAGTGCAAATCAAGGCGTGGCGCTCCAATTTAGCTGTAACCAAGCCGCGGTCGCTGATGCATCCCGTTTGGTGATACGGCACCCTGAAACCCCCAATGCAGATTTAGGTCAAACGATCGCGATTGCATCCGTGCCGAAGCCGATATCTCTTTTGCAAAAAGGGGAGCTTGAGACGTTCACAGCTCAGCTTAATCGACAGGGAGAGTCCACCTTGATGCAGTGGCAAAGTCGATGGATCAACGAGCCATCACCACGACGAGGTGAGTGGGCCTGGGCTGATCTGTCTGGCAACGGCCGTTCCGATCTCATTCTGACCCTAAGCCAACCCCAGCAATTTAGTGATGCGTCTGCCTTGCTTTACTTTTCTGTGGATGAGCAGGGCAGCTATCAGCCTGAAATTTATAAGCTGCTCTCAACAAGAGAAACGGCCGTTTCAGCCATTGAGCTTCTGCAAATAGTAGATTTAACGCACGATGGAAACGCAGATGCGCTGCTGCATTCTCCCGATACGGGGCAGTATTACTTATTGACGCATCATGACGCTCAGCCTAAAGTTGAACTGATTCCCGAAAGCTGCACAGGCAGTTGGGTGCTTAGAGAGAGTGAAGAAAACGGCCGTTTGGCACTTGTTCGCGAGGGTTGTGAAACCCCTGGACGCGTCACAATGGTTTGGAAAAATAGCCAATTTCAGAGAAGTGAGCCATAATCCCGCCCTTTAATGATAAAGAGTGAAAAATAATTTAAAAAAAACTTGCAAAGCGCCCCCGAAAACGCTACTATGGCGCCGAAATTTACTGTTGGAGAGAGTCAACGATGTTTGAAGTAAACGGTGTTTACGCAAACCGAATAGGAAAATACACAGTTTTAGCAATAAATGGTCCTAAAATGACTGTTCGCTATGAAGATGGCAGTGAAGCTGATTTGCGAATTAGTGTTCAGGAACGCATTTGGGAAAATATTGAAGCCGAGTTTCGCGCTTCAGAATTGAAAAACACAAAAAGTAAGAAGAAGAAACGCGCCCCAGTTGGGCTTGACAATAGTTTCTACATCAAAGTGGTCAGTGTTATTGAAGGCAACGACCTGTCCTACGCGGGTTGGTCAGAAAAAGTCGTCATGGAATCTTTGAAAAAAGAAGATCCCAAAATGAAAGCTGGCGACCGTCTTCTATTTTATGTGCGTGAGGTCAAAACCTTTGTGGCAGTTGCTACCATCACGGGTAAGGCAAAACGCGCCAACCCCTCTAACTACTTCTACAAGGTCGATGCCAAGAAGATGGACTTCTTCCCCATCGATATTGATGCCTCTGTAACACATTTGGATACAGGGTACACCATCGACTCAATCGATTTAGAAAGCCAACCAAACCTCAAAAACTTTACCTTAGACGAGGAATCCCTCCTCGAAATTAATGAGGACGATTTTGAACTGGTTGCTGAAATGATTACAGAAGTGGTGGAAGAGATCGAAGAAGATTCAGAAGAAGTGGCAGATTACAGCGAGGAAGACGAAGATTAGATGAGTGAATATATTCTCGTTAGCGTCGCTTGGCCTTACGCAAATGCGGACATCCATCAGGGCAATGTGACCGGTTCTTATTTGCCGGCCGACATTTACGCTCGCTTTCATCGGTTGAAGGGTAATCATGTTTTGATGGTGTCTGGCTCAGATAGTCATGGAACGCCCGTTACGGTAAAAGCTGATGAGCAAGGCAAAACGGCGCGTGAGGTTTTTGAATATTATCATGAACGTTTTATGCAGGTTTTCCAAGGGTTGGGGCTAACGTACGATCTGTTTACCCATACGGATACTGAAAATCATCATCAAGTTTCGCAGGACATTTTTCTAACGCTAAAGAAAAATGGCTATATGTACACCAAAGTTACCCAGCAAATGTATTCAGCTTCGGCAAACAAGTTCTTGCCTGATCGGTATGTTGAAGGAACCTGCCCGGTTTGTGGATACGGCCGTGCTCGCGGTGACCAGTGTGATAACTGCAATGCTCTTTTTGAAAGCGCTGCCGAACTTATAAACCCGGTTAGCAAGCTTGATAACTCTGCCTTAGAGCTGCGCGATACAGAACATTTTTTCATTGATCTGCCTAAAATTGCGGCAGACGGGCTGAATGAATGGATTAAACAGGATAAAGAGCATTGGCGACCTCAAGTGATCAACTTTGCCCAGAATTTTGTGCTCGAGCAAGGTCTGATTGGGCGGGCTGTTTCCCGAGATATGGACTGGGGCGTTCCCATTCCGGTTGAGGGATATGACGATAAAGTGATGTATGTTTGGTTTGAAGCGGTAATTGGTTACCTTTCAGCCACTATCGAATGGGCTAAAAATAACGGCGATCCGGAAGCGTGGCGCAACTGGTGGCAAGGAGATAATGCTCGTACCGTTTATTTTATTGGTAAAGATAATATCCCATTCCACACCATTATGTGGCCCGCTCAGTTGATTGGGGCACACGGTCTGTACAACGATGACTCCCCAGATACGGTGCTCAATTTGCCTTATGATGTGCCAGCCAATGAGTTTATGAACATGGAAGGGCGTAAAATTAGCGGTAGTATGAATTGGGGCGTCTGGATGATTGACGCGCTTGAGCGGTTTGATCCCGATCCACTGCGCTACTATTTAACGGCCGTTATGCCCGAAACTCGCGATTCAGATTGGAGCTGGCAAGGGTACGTCGACCGCAACAATAGCGAGCTTGTGGCCAACTGGGGTAATTTAGTCAATCGCGTTCTTAACATGACAAAACGGTATTTCAAAGGGGTTGTTCCCGACCCAGGTGAGCTGACTGAAAAAGACAAAGCCCTTATTGCTGCGATTGATGAAGGATTCGAATCCGTTGGTGCTCTGTATGATGCCTGTAAGTTTCGGGCTGTGGTCAACGAAAACCTGCGGCTTTCAACGCTTGTCAATCAATATTTGGAAGACACAAGCCCTTGGACAACGGCTAAAACTGATATGACCGCAACCGCTAGGTCGCTCTACACGACGCTACAAGCGCTAAGCGGTTTGAAAGCCCTTTGGGCACCCATTTTGCCGTTTACAAGCCAAAAAATTCATGAAATGTTGGGCGAGGAAGGCACCCTTTTTGGCGAGCAGGTTATTGAAACCTATGCAGAATCGGCCCGTTCGCATCTTGGATTGACATACAAGGGCGAAACGGCCGTTGGCCAATGGCAAAGGGTTGATATCGAAATCGGCCGTGAACTGCCAAAACCTAAACCGCTCTTCAAAAAATTAGATGAAACGGTGGTAGAAGAAGAGCTGGCTCGTTTAGGAAACTGATTTTTTACGCCCCCTTCACTAACTTTCAGAAAATTTGATGTAAAAGTACAGTGGCCCGTACCCAAAGGGTCATTGTTTATTTAATTTTTCTTCTCTACAATTGCTTCAATGGAAACCAACCAAATTAATTTCTTCTGGTTAATTTTTTGTGCTGGGCTTGTATTTTTAATGCAGGCCGGTTTCCTCGTTTTAGAAACAGGCCTCACTCGAAATAAAAATAATATCAATATTGGACTCAAAAATCTCTCAGATTTTGCGCTTTCAACGATGATGTATTGGCTGGTTGGTTATGGTCTTATGTTTGGCCAGAGCCGGTTTGGTTTAATCGGAACGTCTAAGTTTCTCTATTCAATTGAGTCAGATCTTTTCGAGCCCGCCTTTTTTATTTTTCAGGTCATGTTTTGCGGAACGGCCGTTACCATCATTTCCGGTACAGTTGCTGAAAGGATGCGTTTTGGCGCCTATCTGCTCATCGCCCTCATAGTTTCAACCATCATTTACCCAATCTATGGACATTGGGTATGGAACGGAATATTTTATACAGAAGCAAACGGATGGTTAGCTCAGTTAGGGTTTGTCGATTTTGCAGGGTCAACAGTTGTGCACAGCATCGGTGGCTGGTTGGCGTTAGCTTTGGGAATTCTCATTGGTCCTCGGCTGGGACGTTTTCCTAAAGACGGCGCTCCTCAAAAGATACCGGGCTCTAATATTTCTGTCGCCTCTTTAGGCGTCCTGTTACTTTGGGTAGGATGGATTGGATTTAATGGGGGCAGTACGCTCGCCCTTAATCGCCAAGTTCCGTTTGTGCTGCTCAACACCATCATCGCTGGGAGTGCTGGCCTTGTGACGGCAATGGGCATTAGCTACTTGATTTACAATCGGATATCTGTTGCGCTCACCTTCAATGGCTCACTAGCTGGCCTAGTGGCAATTACTGCCAATGCGCACGTCGTCTCTACAGCTGAAGCCGTCGTCATAGGTGGAATTGGTGCAGGGATTATGGTAGCCTTCACCATCCTTTTAGAAAGACGAAAAATTGATGATGTGGTAGGGGCAATCCCGGTCCACTTAGGGGGCGGCATTTGGGGTACATTAGCAGTCGGTATTTTTGGATCGCTGCAAGAGTTAGGCACAGGTCTTAGTCGCATCGAGCAAATTGGTATTCAATCCCTTGGAATTGGCGTAGGCTTCATTTGGGCCTTTGTTCTGTGCTACTTTTTATTTTCAATCATCAATCGTTTCTTCCCGCTTCGTGTCACGGCTTATGCTGAGAATATAGGCTTAAACGTGGCCGAGCATAATGCTAAAACACCAATGGTTGATCTTGTAACCGTGATGGAAAAGCAAGCGGCCAGCAACGATCTGTCTCTTCGAGTGCCCGTTGAACCATTTACGGAAATTGGTCAAATCGCTCAGCGATACAATCAGGTGATCAATTCGCTTGAAGAAACCGTAAAGCGGAATAACATCATTATTCAATCAACGTATGAAGGGATTGTGACGTTTGCTGCGGAAAATTGGCAAGTCACGTCACTAAATCCCGCTGGTTGCCAAATATTTGGGTTTGAGCAATATTCAGATGTTGTTGGCCGTCCAGTTTACACGTATTTTGAAGGCGTAGACCGGTCAAATATTTTAATGACCGTCAATCTAATTCAAGATAGTAAGAGGCCGGCTGAAGCCACCGGCATCCGCGTTAATGGTGAGCATTTTCCAGTTGAGATGACGATCTCAAAAATTGAGATCAATAATGTTGTTTCCTTCAATGCGATATTTCGAGATATTTCAAAACGAAAAGAAATAGAAGCCAATCTATCAAGTGCGCGTGATAAGGCCATTGAAGCTAGTCAATTGAAAAGCCAATTTCTAGCTACCATTAGCCATGAATTACGAACACCCCTAAATGCGATATTAGGCATGGCCGAAATGGTAGAACTAGGCATATACGGAGATGTCAACGAAAATCAGAAGCGGGCACTCAGCCAGATCATGTTGAGTACGAATACGCTTGAGAGCTTAGTGAATGAGCTATTAGACCAAGCGCAGCTAGAATCCGGTCAACTTAAAATTATCAAGGGAACCGTTAATTTAAGAACTTTAATTTCTCGGACTCAAGAATCCTTATCAATCCTGGCCGATGCAAAAGGGATCACCTTAACATCAACTTTGAGCGACCAGCTCCCAGAAATTATTATTGGGGATGAGATGAGGCTTGTTCAAATCATTACTAATTTAGTAGGTAATAGTATCAAGTTTACAGATACAGGCTATGTCAAAGTTGACATAACTCCATTTGGAGCTAGCTTTTGGGAAATTAAAGTGACTGACAGTGGCATTGGCATTTCTGCGGCAGATCAGGATAAAATCTTTGAAGCGTTCCGACAAACTTCAGATGTTGTAACGCGAGATCGCGGCGGTTTTGGTTTAGGACTTGCCATTGTTAAACAGCTCGTTCATCTTATGAATGGAAAAATTCAGTTAAACAGTGTTTTGGGAAGAGGGACTGAATTTATCATTACATTGCCTTTGGAGATTCAAAATCCAGAGCACGGAACCTCACAAATTCATGATAAGGCAGAAGTTAAATGAAAACAAAAGCAATCGTAATCGAAGATGATGTGACACTGGCTCAAGTCTTCTGTGAAGCGTTGAATCATGCTGGGTACGACCCAACAATTTTTAATGATGGTCAGGACGCCTTGGAAAATCTTGCCCAAGATACAAAGCCGTATTTAATCGTTCTTGATTTACATTTACCGAATGTGTCCGGGGCAGAAATTTTACGGTTTATTCGGTCTGAAGATGAGTTGAAAGAAACAAAAGTCATTGTGGCATCAGCTGATGGTACGTTGGCCACAACCCCAGAGATTGAACAGTTTGCTACTTTTTTGTTGCAAAAGCCGGTGCGCTTTTCGCAATTACAAATGCTGGCTAAACGCCTGCACCCCGATAGATAACTTAATCTTTATCCTCACAACTCTTTATTAGGATGATTCAATCCAAAAGCAATCGCTTTGGCTAAGCGATTAAATGTCAATGGTTTACTTACCCAATCGACAATTGCCCCCTCTTCTTTTAGCTCATTTAACTTTGGAACTCCATACCCGGTCATCAATATAACGGGGATATTCTCATCTGTCAGGGCATCAACTAATGCTGTTCCATCTATTTCAGGCATGTAAACATCGGACAAAATCAGATCTACAGGGGGATGCTCTTTCAATAAAATTAGAGCTTCTGCACCATTGGTAGCTTGGAGTGGCCTATAGTTTAGGAGTTCTAAACTGGTAACAATCGTTTGCAGCATTGTCTCATTGTCTTCAACCACAAGCACGCTTTCACCTTGGCCAGTTGGTATGGATTCCTGACCTATTTGAATTGACTCATCCGGTCTAGTTAAGGTCAATGGCAGATAGATTGAAAATGTCGTGCCTACGTTTTCCTGACTTTGAACATCAATATAGCCTGAATGCTGCTGAATGATTCCATAGACTTGGGCCAGCCCCAAGCCCGTTCCTTTTCCAGGCGGTTTTGTTGTAAAAAAGGGTTCGAATAAACGAGGCTGAATTTTACTAGGTATGCCGACGCCTTGATCCGAAACAAGAATAGCCACCCATGCTCCTAATGGAAGGTGAGGGATTGGGGCTGAATTTGGCGAGACGTGTTGCAATTTTTTTAGGGTAATCGTTAGCTTTCCGCCGAGCGGCATCGCATCTCTGGCGTTAAAAGCGAGATTCATCATGATTTGGTTAATTCGCGTCCGATCAGCGAACACAACGTATTGAATTGGTAAGGATTGGAATTCAATCTCAATATTTTCGGGTAACGTTCGCTTTAACAGCTCTGTTGTTTGGGTTAATATCTTGAACAAATCTGTGGGGCGTTTTACTAATGTTGTTTGCAGAGAAAAATCGAGCACTTGGTTAATGAGCTGTGAGGCTTGATCAACCTGATTAAGAACCAGATCAAGGCGATGGCTGCCTTTTTCCTCTGATTGATAAACTCTTTTTTGAAGCTCAGTTTGTAAAGAAATGACCGAGAGAATATTATTGAAATCATGGGCAATACCGGTTGCCAGCTGCCCAATTGCGGCTAACCTTTCTTGCCTTACGATCTGTTTTTGAGTCTCTTTTAATTCAGCAATTGCATCTACAAGCAGCTTGTTGCTTTGCTTTAATTGTGCTTCGGCTTGCTCCCGTTCCTTGACCTCTTGCTCAAGCTGGAACATTTTCTTTTCAAGTTTATTGACGAGTCGCTCATTATAAAGTTTATAAACCTCCTCTTCATCTAGCTTTTTAGAGATTTCTTCTGCATCATTTGAAGAATTACGGCCGTTTAAAATATCGTCGATTTTCTTCACGAGCAATTCAGGGTCAACCGGTTTGATGAGGTAAGCCGTTGCGCCTAGACTTAAGCCAAACGCTTCATCTTTAGTATCGGTGTATGTGGCCGTATAAAAAATAAATGGGAGCTGCTTTAAGTGAGCATTATTCATCCACTGCCTGCAGAGGGCAAAACCATCCATAATGGGCATTAAAATGTCGCTGATAATTAATTCTGGCGGTGTGTGTTGGGCCAGTTGCAGGGCTTCTGCACCGTTGTAAGCCGTCACGACACGATAACCATGTCCTTGAAATAATGCCTGAAGCATGTATAAATTTTGTTCATTATCATCAACGACCAAGATTGTTATCATAAAAACCTCAACTCACGTTTTCGGTCACCTATACCAAGAATAGTTTAATCTCATCCATAAACGTATCTGGATTAATTGGCTTTTCAATGTACCCATTACAGCCAGATGCCAAAGCTTCTTCCTTATCTCCCACCATAGCGTAGGAGGTGACTGCGATAATTGGCGTTTCATTTAGTTTTGGGTTTTGTCTTAATGTTTTCGCAACATGATAACCATCCAGAATAGGTAGTTGAATATCGAGCAAAATAAGGTCGGGGCGCTCTTGGTCCGCTACTTCAATACCAATCTGGCCATCTTTTGCTTCCAGTACGTCAAACCCATGTGCTCCCAGTAAGAAAGTCATTAGATAAAGATTTTGCTCATTGTCTTCAATGACTAGAATTTTTTTTCTCATGTTGATTCAAATTAACATAAACTGAAATAATTTGTTTGAATTAGATTTTGGAGTTCTTTCACTCATAGGGGCAAGATAAAGGAAAAGGTGCTTCCCATACCCCATTCACTCACCACAGATATTTCTCCACCAAGTAAATGAACCAAACGCTGGCAAATTGATAATCCTAACCCTGTTCCTTCGTGAACACGATTGAGTCCAGTTTCAATTTGTTGAAAGGGATTAAATAGTTTTTCAATATCCTTTTCTTTAATGCCAATTCCCGTGTCTATGACTTTAACAAGCAACCAATCATCTTGAACTTTTGTTTGGACTTGAACAGTGCCGCGGTCCGTAAATTTTATGCCATTGTTGACGAGGTTAATCAGAATCTGCTCTACACGCCTTTTATCGCTGCTGATTTCTGTGGAGTGGGGTGTAAGAACGGCCGTTAATGCCAAGCCCTTCTTTTCTGCATCGGGTGTTAAAGATTGTAACACTTTTGCCACAATTTCATGAACATTGCAGCTTTCTTGAGAAACTTGAAGCTGTCCCGCCTCAATTTTGGAAATATCCAACACATCATTTATTAAATCTAGTAAATGATGCGCACTTCCTCGCACCATACCCATCTGTTTCATCTGTTCCCTATTGAGCGGTCCGGCCAATTCCTGCAGGATAATTCCCGTAAAGCCAATGATCGAATTGAGCGGGGTGCGTAGTTCATGTGACATTGAAGCGAGAAAGATGGATTTGAGCCGATCTGCTTCCTGAGCAGCTTTATATAGCTGCCCATTCCGAATGGCTAATGAAGCTTGGTTTGCCATCGTGGTCACAATATTTACATCTTCTTGGTTAAAAACTCGACTATAACGGCCGTTTACCACAGCGAGCGATCCAATAATATTGTGACCAACCAATAAGGGCACAATAATAGCAGACTTGTCTCTTGTCTTTTGGATACTTTCCCTAGCTGCCCCCACGTTTCTAGGGTCTGCCATTAAATCAACAATT
>JBCCFD010000161.1:0-15139 GCA_039029915.1 Chloroflexota bacterium | reverse complement strand
GTTTGGCGGTGGTCAGGTCTTCGCCAAAGCTGGCGAAGTGTACGCCATTTATCTTCCCGATGCGTCGTCATCTGGCACCCTTGATTTGAGTGGTGCCAGCAGTAGCCTTGAGCAGTATTGGTACAATCCGCGTACCGGCAGCTTTGTTGGCTCACCCATCAATATCAATGGAGGCGGCAACGTTACGCTTGGCGCACCGCCAGCCGATGCGGATGAAGATTGGGTCATTCTCATTACCAACGGTGACCCGATCGAGACGCCAACGCCGGGACCTACCCCAACTGTTGGCCCAACGGCCACCCCAATAACACCATTACCGCTTCAAGTGTCAAGCTTTACCCTGATCAACGCCGATACGGATGAAGAGATTCAGCCGCTCAATAACGGTGACACAATCAACTATGCGACCTTGAGCACCATGAATCTTAACGTCCGCGCGAACGTGGCGGGTGAGGATGAAAGCGTGGTGTTCGAGCTGGACACCGATTCGATTGTAAGAACGGAAAATACGGCACCGTACGCCCTGGCCGGAGATTCTGCTGGTGATTACGCTGCCTGGACGCCGACATTGGGAACCCATCAGCTAGTGGCAACCCCCTACGGTGGTGAAAACGCCTCGGGCGAGGTTGGTATCCCATTGTCAATTACGTTTTTTGTCATTGATGACGCAACGGCGCCTACGGCAACGCCAATCCCTGTTAACGAAAACGTGCTTTATTTACCGCTTATTGAGAAGTAGCGTAAGTGCAGGTGGAGAGAATAAGTCACTGATTTCTCCACCTGCTTTTATCTTCCAAAAGATGGTTAACCGCGATCTTTTAGAATTTGCTGGGCCGCGAGCTTGCCAGGCCCACCCATCACACAGCCACCGGGGTGATTACCGGAGCCACACTGATAGTAGCCAGACAGCGGGGTACGGTATTGATTCCAACCGGGAGCCGGTCTGTTGAAGAACATCTGTGAAGCGAAAAGTTCTCCTTGGAAAATATTTCCTTCCGTGATGCCTACTACCCGCTCAATATCAAGCGGCGTCACCACTTCGCGGTGCAACACAATGTCGTGGAAGCCAGGGAAAATATCATTGAGGGTGTTTTGCACAATGTCGCCCAAGGTTTCCCGTTCGGTGTCCCAATTGCTTTCAGCCAGATGATATGGAGTATACATAACAAAACAGGACATGATATGTTTGCCTGCGGGGGCCATATCGGGATCGATAGTTGATTGAATACAGCCATCAATAAACGGCCGTTTGCTGATACGCCCTTCTAAAGCATCCTGAAACGCCTCTTCCAAATATTCAATGGTTGGTCCGATATTTGTGAACCCTTGGAAAATATCGGTACGTCCTTCGAGACCAGGGAAGGTGGGTAAATCTGATAGGGCAAAGTTGACTTTAGAAGCTGATCCTTGGAATTTAAACGCCTCGATTGCACCAATCAGCTCAGATGGCATCGTGGCGGGATCGACTAACTGCATAAAGGTGCGGCGTGGGTCTAGGGAGCTGACAACAACATCTGCTGAAATCACCTCACCCGTATCCAGTTGCACCCCAACCGCCTTTCCATTTTCCTCAATGACTTTTTCAACCCCCACATCACATTCAACCGTACCGCCAAGTGCTTCAAAGGCCCGGCGCAGCACCTTCGTAAATCCGCCGTTTCCTTCTTTGTGGAAACCCCATTCCCCAAAAATACCGTCCCGTTCACCCATCACGTGTAGTAAATAAACCAAACCAGACTCTTTCGAGCGAGGGCTACACATCGTGCCGATGATGCTGCTTGATGACATATATCCTTTGACCAAATCTGACTCAAAATAATCATCCAGAATATCGGCGATGCTGCCGGTGTAGAAGCGCTGAATCATCTCTTGCACATCTGGCTCTAGCCCTTCCATATATTCATTAAACTCAGCCATATCGGCTTGATCGGCTGGATCATCACTATATGGGTTGGGCGGCACTCTGTCCATCAATGGTTTCATGGCGTGCTGGACGCGGCCGAGCATATGGGCATAGTCATCATAAGCTTCGGCGTCTTCAATGGAGTGGCGGGCAATCTCATGATAATTTTGGTAGTGATCATCACCAAGTAAAATATACTCTCCTTCCGCATTGGCGTGGAATCCGTTGGGCATGGGAAGCGTCATCATGCCGTGCTCAGCTAAATTTAGGTCCTGCACAATATCGGGGCGAATCAGACTGAGGGCATAGGAGAAGGTGGTAAATTTGAAACCGGGTATTAGCTCTTCGGTAATTGCTGCGCCTCCGATAAACGGCCGTTTTTCCAAAACCAGCACATCTAAGCCCGCTTTAGCCAAGTACCCCCCGTTTACCAAGCCATTGTGGCCGCCACCAATTACAATTGCATCATATTTTCTATTCTTTGACATTACGCTTGCCTCGCTGTTTTACGGGCCGGGTTAAAAAATGGCAGCTCGACCACGCGGGATAACACATATTGGGGTTGACGGATGACTGAGATTTCGAGATCAACCTCAGTGCCCGGTTCACACAAATCAAAGGGCAGTTTGGCAATTGCCACATGCTGTTTTTTCAAAGATGACCACATAAAGCTACTGGCGTAGCCTGCATATTGCCACGGTATGTCTGAACGACGATAAATGCTCATCGTGTCTTGAACCAAAACCCCTTCTTTAGGCGTCATGATGCCCGCTTCGCGATGTAAACGATCATAATCACGCCAGTCAACGGCCAGCCCCACAGTTTTCCAGCGGCTGCTTCCGGTGGCAATCTCCTTTTCAATGGCTGCCCGACCGATAAAATCTCGGTCATCACTGTGCAGCTTTTTGAACATCCAGCCCCAGCCAAGTTCGTACGGCGTCTCTCGTTGGGCATCTGTCCAAGCAAAACGGGCATTGTGAAAGTCCACATCGATAAGGAGCAAGCCAGCCTCGATTCGGGCAATCGAGAGAGCGGCTGAGCCGATAGCGGTCATGTTATATCCCTTTCCAGCTTCCCAGATGGCATCAAATAGCGTGAGGGCGTCATCGGCCGCAACCCAGATTTCATACCCCAAATCGCCGGTAAAGCCGGTGCGGGAAACAGTGACATCGACACCTGCCATTTTCGTTTGAGTAAGGCGAAAAAAGCGCAGCTCTGCGATATCGTCAGACAACTGGCCTAAAGTCGAAAGGGAGTGTGGTCCCTGAATGGCCAGCACACCGTATTGGGTGCTAATATCTTCAATTGTGACGTTAGCCCCTTTGGCTAGCTTTCTAAAATAGCGTAGGTTTGGTTCGGCTGTCGTAAGCCAATACTCATCCGCTGAGACCCGCATAATGACGCCGTCTTCCATCACATAGCCGGCCTCGTTACACCAAATCGTGTATTGGGCTTGGCCCACCCGACATTTGCGAATATCTCGAGCCAGTACGCGTGATAAAAACGCCTCTGCATCCGGACCAGAAAACTTGTACTTGAATAAGGGGGATGTATCGAATAAAGATACCGCGTTGCGAGTTGAATAATACTCTGCTAAATCTGAATATTGATAGCGGGGTGCCGCCAAATAACCGGCCCAATGTTCCCATATTTCCGGCTGGTTGAGCGGTTCTAAACGTTCATGAAACGGGGTGCGCTTCACCATAATCTTCTCCTCGTTTTTTGTCGAAATTTCAGGTTCCATCGCCACAGGCTATTCAAAAATATTAGTTTGACGGAACACTAGAGTTTAAGTTTTACCTGTTGCCAAACTGGGTAACAGTTCTTTATAGACGTGTAATATCGTTTGGGTGGCTGTATTTATTATGGCGCTAATACCGCGAATTTTTTTGATGGTGTCCATCAGATGTTCATGATCACGGCAGGTGAGTTCTGCCATCAAGTCAAACTCACCGGTCACTGCCAGCAAATAGCTGACTTCAGGAATCGTTTTAAGTGCTTCAGCCACTTCATCAAACTGATCCGCCTGCACGCGGATTGACATAAAAGCAGAGGCGTTAAAGCCAAGCTTGATAAAATCAAACGTTGCCCCAAGCCGCAATGTATTGTCAGCTAAAAGTCGAGAGACCCGGTTCCGTACGGTACTTTCAGCAATGCTTAAATTTTTTGCGATCTCGGTGTACGGTTTGCGTGAATCCTGCTGCAAAGCTTGAATGATTGCGTAATCTATCTGGTCAATTTTTAACGAATTTCGCATAATTAAATCGTATTTTATCAATGATGCGCGACAAAGCAATGAAAATATGCGAATTTAGCAAGCTGTTTGGAAGCGATTTGGAAGCGATAGTTTGATGCACTATCATCAACGAAGTGGAGAACAAAAAGTCGCTTGAAAATAAAAGCTTGAAGGACTTAAACTTTATGAACCACCCATTTCATGCCGATCACGTTGGCTCTCTGCTGCGACCCGATTCGCTGAAGCAAGCCTATAGCCAAAAAGAGCGTGGCGAAATTTCTGATGAAGCGTTTCAAGCAATTGAAGAGCGGGAGATCCTGCGTATTCTCAAAAAACAGCAGGACATTGGCTTAAGGTCAATTACCGACGGAGAGTTCCGCAGACAAATTTATTTCGGCCATTTTATCGACGCTTGTTCAGGCTTTACGATGATGGAGTCAGAGATTGAATTTGATGAGACGAAGCGCAAAATCAAATATAATACCCCGGCTGTGACCGGTAAAGTGGCACGCCAGCGGCCTGTGGCAGGAGATGAAATTGATTTAGTGCAACGGCACCTGCGAGATGGGGCTATTCAAAAAGTCACACTGCCTAGCCCCGCCGACATGCACGCCTTTCGCTATCGGGAAGGCGTTAGCGATCAGCCTGATGTGTACCCTGACCTAGACGATTTTTTTGAGGATATTGCTGCTGCTTATCGCCAAGAAATTGCAGATTTAGCGAGTCGCGGTGCAACATATGTTCAGCTTGACGACACAACGTTCACTCTGTTTTGTGACCCCATGTGGCGCAATCGGTTTGCTCAGCGTGGCTACGATCCTGAGCAAATGATTGGCCGATATGTCGACTGGATCAATACTTGCATTGCCGAACGACCGGAAAATATGACAATCTCATTCCACCAATGCCGTGGCAACAATCAGGGAGAATGGCTTTTTTCTGGTGGATATGATGCTGTGGCAGAACAGGTTTTTGGCCGTCTGAATATCGATAGCTTTTTTCTTGAATATGATTCAGACCGGGCGGGTGGTTTTGAGCCACTTCGCTTTGTTCCGCAGGATAAGTTTGTGGTGTTAGGCCTCATTAGTTCGAAGACGGCCAAAATCGAAGAGAAAGCGGACCTTTTGCATCGTTTGGATGAAGCAAGCCGCTACGTTTCTCAAGCGCGAATGGGAATCAGCCCCCAATGCGGTTTTGCCAGCACCGCCCCCGGCAATCCGCTGACCGAAGCGGATCAGTGGCGAAAACTTGAACTCGTTGTTGATGTTGCTAAAACTGTATGGCAAACCGTTTAAGTAAAGCCTAGGATGAAATGATGAGAATCGAAATGGATAGAACCTGAGGCGGTGTTTAATGAAACGAACTCAATTAGTCTTACTGGTTTTGGGATTAGTGACGGTAGCTGGTTGCTTCCTTTCTCCTGATGGTACAAGAATAGGAGACGGTAACAGTGACGTAGAAACTTGGGAGTTTCTGCCGTTTTATGGCGAAACGCGCTTTTTGATTGTGCAAGACGGAACTGATATTCCAATCCCTGACGCCGCCTTGCAAGTGGAAAACCTGCTTTTGGTGAGGGATGGTGGCTTGGGGCAGGACGACAATAATTATTTAGACGGAGATCAAAACGGCCGTATTACTATCCACCAACTAGAGGGGGGCATCACCTATATGGGAGACGGCCCACCGCCGCCGACTTTTTCATTCACCGCCCCCAATCACCATCCCAAAACATTTACCGTAGAAGAATTGGTCAATGGAACAACCTACGACCCCTACAGCAGCGATGATTTACCCACAACAATGTATACCTATGCGGAAGGTGAGGAAGCGGAGATTCCAGTCTATGAATTTACAATCAAACTGACAGTTGTGGATGCAGCACAACCTGTGCCTACAGCCGTACCGCCAACCCTAACACCCGTACCAACCCTGACACCCATTCCCGTTCCGCCACCAATGGGTCAAATTTTGTTTGCGTATAACCCTAGCGAATCGGACATAACCAACCTTTATTGGATTAACAGCGATGGAAATGAGCTGCAACGGCTAACGGACCTTCCCGATCAAGTTAAAATGCCGCAGCTTTCCCCTGATGGAACACAGGCGATCTTCTCATTTGCAGACGCTTCTGCCGAGGCACCAGGACAGCTCTTTATTTTAGATATTGAAAGCAAAGCCGTGACACAGCTTACGGACTCAGCTACGGACAAGCAGAACCCGGTGTGGGCGCCTAACGGCCGTTCCATTGCATTTATTGAGCTTCGGCCAAACGAACCAGAAACGATTACCATTTTGGATTTAGCCCCCATGACCGAAACGGCCGTTTATTCTGCAGTGCCATCATCAGAAATAATCCAACTCACTTTCTCACCAGCTGGAGACAAGCTCGCCTTTGTCGTTAGCTTACCGACTGAATCAGAAAGCGAGCAACGTTTGCAAACGTTTACGGTTAACACTGATGGCACTCAATTGCTGGAGATCCATACCTCGCTTATCAGCGGCGGCTCACCCAATTGGTCGCCAGATGGCAACCAGCTTGCCTTTGTTGAATTTCCTTTGGACCGATCAGGCGGGAGTGATATTAATAGCGTTTTTTCTGATGGTACCGGTTTAATTCCACTCGTTAGTGACGAAAATTCCAACTATGCGCCAACGTGGTCGCCAGATGGTAATCAGCTTGCCTATGTTTCCTTTTCAAGAGATTTAAGCACATCGACCATAGTGCTAATCGAACCAAACGGAGCTAATCCGGTCCAAATAGGCCCAGATTTTCAATTTCTAATCCATCTTTCTTGGCTACCGGACAGTCGTTGGCTTCTTGTGCACGCTAATTTGCCCAGTGAACCATTTCAATTTTATCTTGTAGATAGCGTCAGCAAGCAGTGGGTTCAAGTGACGAGTTTAGAGGGAAGCTTAAGTGCCCCCAATTGGATTGAGCCTTCCTCGTTGTCAAATGGCAATGAATAAGCGCGCGATAAAAAAATTTGAGCGTTTACGGCTTCTCTTGCTGATGCCACGATAGACATTGCTTTTAATCCATCGAAAGTTGGATTGTCAAACCCATCAGAAGCAAGATGAAACCCTCATAGTTACCGATCTATACTTTCCTCATCTTACCTTTGGAGGAAAAAATGAATAAAGCAATACAGTTTGATAAAAGTATGATCTTGCAGCGGCTGGTCATTGTGACAGCTCTTTTACTTTTGATAATCGGCCCTAACTTTGGCCCCATTCCCTTGACTTTGAGGCAAAGCCTTTCAATGGAAGGATCGATTCTTGGGATGTTAATCTGGTTTTTGATTGGGTTTAGTGTCATTATCGCGGTTATTTTACGAATTAGCGGTATGTCGCTCCAGGAACTACTGAGATACGTAGGTGTTGGGTCCCCCTCTCGATTAGGGCCAAATATTGTGGGAGTCATTGTTGGCTTATTGTTGGCTGCCTCATTCTTTGGCAATATTCTTCAGTTTGCCCCTGAGACTAATATCGCTCAGATTAATGGTTTTCGAATTTTGGCAGCACTTATAGCCACTCTAGGTGTGGCGCTTGAAGATATAATTACACGGGGCTGGTTGATGAACCAATTACGCGACATTCAGGTTCCTAATTGGATTCAGGTTTTTGCGTCGGCCCTTCTATTCGCCCTCTATCACACCGTGTGGGCTGGATTTAATATTTTCTCTTTTATTGCCAGCATGGTGCTTGGGTTGATTATGGCAGGCCTGTTTTTGTGGGGAAATCGTAGCCTCACCCCTGTCCTTATATCACATATGCTTCCAGTTCTTTTGGCCGAACCATTTGCATCAATGCTGATATTCTTGGTACCTAATTTGTAAAAACCAAAACCTTGTTTATATCCAAATCTTTATTCTGTTTACGTGAGACCGTTGGATTTTCCAGCGGTCTTTTTTGTGCCTGACTAAATCCATCAAAAGTTGGAAAGAAAACCCCATCAGAAGCGCGATGCTGCCCAATAACCAACTGATCTACACTTTTCTTATCTTCATTATGTGAAAATCAAGAAATATCTTGAAAAAGAATCCACTCAATTTTGATTTTCACCGAGTAAATTTCACATTTTCGCCCCGTTTTATTTCAAGTTATTTTGTGAAATTTACATAAATCAAGTCGTAGTGTTACGAAGTTTCTAAATAGAAAACCCTGATAGATAAAAACATCGGAACCTCGTTTCACTTTAGGAGAACAAACATGAATGTAAAAAATTCGAACCAATTAGCTGTAGAAAAAATGTTGCCAGCCTTCCGATCCAACCAATTGCTTGTTTCAGAGCCACACTTTTTTGGCGTCCCAGTTGATGAATATTTTGTGGATATTGATAACCGCGGGTCTATGGATGCGGCACCACAAGCTGGTTTTGTAGCCGATAGGGGTATTGAGCAAGAAATTTTGGCTCGCATGACGGAATTGAACATCCATCAACCGATCCCAACCATCTTCGGCATTCCCGTTGATGAATTTTTTATACAATCTGAAAAAGACATTTGGTTTCAAATTCTGGCTGAGATGAACGAGCGAGCCAATATCGTTCATCAATCTGAGTAAAGCATTGGTTTAGGTTAACTATGCACTTTCCAACTTTTGATGGATTGAAGAATCCATCATGGGCTGGATGATATGACAAGCTTTACTGAGTTATACTTGCCCCACCTCGAAAGCGAGGTGGAAAATGAAAAAGCTTCTAGACTCTAACAAAGCCGTGGCGTACATGAATATCTAGGTTGCAAAAGAGATAGACGCTAAGCGCTATAATCCAATTTGTTACAGTAAATTTAAAAAGCATATGATAGAGAATAAGACAAATAACAAGGGAGAAGTATGGGAACGGTGGGATTGGGTCTGGCATGTAGCAGGGTATACAACATTGACGATTGGTGTTGTTATTGCGCTCCGCGATACTGAGCTTGCTGATTCCTTACCTCTTGTTTTGACGCTTTCGGCGCTGATGGCCTTATGGTATCTACCTTTTGTTGCAACGTCGTTTTTGTTTTGGCGGAATGCTCCTCGAAGGAGTTTGCTGTATTTTATTATTGGTTTTGTGCTGTTGGGTGGCTTGGTCACCCTCAATGTCGAATTTCTTATGCTAGCAGCGATGCTCAGCCCTATCATTTTTAGCCGCTTCACAATCCGTTGGGCAATCGGAATCGTGGTTTTCCTCACTGTAGCCCTTCTATTGCTCTATCAGTTTCTGTACCCCTCAGAAAATTGGCAAATTATCGTCATCGTTGTGTTGATGCTTTTATTTGTTGCTGTTTTAATGGGATATTTTATTTCGGCAATTACAGAGAAAAGTCTCGAGCGTAAACAGTTGCTGGATGAACTCGCCCTGACACGAGCTAGTTTGTTAAAGGCGGAACGAGAAGCGGGTGTATTGGCAGAGCGGCAGAGATTGGCGCGCGATATTCACGATACACTCGCACAGCAGTTTACCTCAATCATCATGCACTTGTCTGCAGCCCGTTTAGGTGATGCGTCTGCCATAGAGACACATTTCCAGCAGGTGGAGCGAGCTGCACGTGAGGGTCTGGAAGAATCACGGCGTATCATTTGGGATATGCGGCCACAACTGCTTGAAGAGGCTACGTTAGTAGAAACTCTTGAAGGGTTAGTCGCTCGTTGGTCGGCGGAAAATAGGATTCGGGTGGAAACGGCCGTAACTGGCACCCCTCGCCCCCTCGTTGAAGCGTTTGAAACAGCACTGTTGCGCATCACGCAAGAAGCTTTGCATAATATCAAGAAGCATGCCAATGCAGAAGATGTCAACATTACGCTTTCTTACATGCCGGACTTGCTCGTACTAGACATCGCAGATGATGGCAAGGGATTTATCCGTTCACAGAGCGGTCGTGGCTTTGGCTTGGAAACGATGCGCGAGCGGGCAGAAGCGCTGGGTGGCACATTGACGATTGAGAGTGATTTAGGTCGGGGAACGGCCGTTGCTGTGTCGCTTCCCCTTGTAGAGGTTGAGGAAGAATTATGACGATTAAAATTTTAATTGCTGACGACCACCCTGTTGTGCGCAGCGGGCTCGTTGCCCTTCTCAATTCCCAACCAGAATTTGAGGTAGTGGCTGAAGCCGAAAATGGAGAAACGGCCGTTTTATTATCGCAAACCCAATCCATCGATGTGATTTTGATGGATTTGCAAATGCCCGTGCTAGACGGTCTGGCGGCAATCCAGCAAATTCGCGCTCAGCGGCCACAGGCCCGTATTATTGTTCTAACCACTTACGATACTGATGCCGATATTATGCCTGCCCTCAAGGCAGGTGCAACCGGCTATTTACTTAAGGACGCACCGCCTGAAGCTTTGTTTGATGCCATTCAAAGCGTGGCACGAGGCGAAGTTACATACGGTCCAAAGATTGCTAATAAAATCACACGTCACTTGATCAGATCACCAAAGCAATCGTTAAGCAAGCGAGAAATAGAGGTGTTAACCTTAGCCTCACAGGGTAACGCAAACAAAGCGATTGCTGCTAAATTGCATATCACCGAAGCCACTGTGAAATCACACTTCGTCCACATTTTCAACAAATTAGAGGTTGACGACCGCACCGCCGCCGTTACCGTGGCCCTAAAAAGAAAGATCATACGGCTCCTGTAATGTAAAGTAAATTTAGCCGGTTTATTTGAATAATTTTGTGCGATCGACAAGAGTTCCTTCGTCAATCCGCAGCGCCTTACCTCCCCATTGTTTTCGATAGTCGTTACCTTTATTAAGGTCACCGAAGAGTAACCACTGACACAGACAAATCGAATTTAACAGGTTCAATCTTTGATATTTGATTGTAGCTGTGTAATTCCTATTGGAAATGAACAAAGAATCGCTTAGGTGTAAACATGAGGCATAGTCAATGGTGGCAAACACCACTCGCAAAAGTGAAAAGCATCAGCATCACACCGGATGATGATGAAGAAAAACGCTCACAAAAAACAACGCTTATCCTTACAACATCATTATTATGCTTAACCATCCCGTTGTGGAGTGTGATGTACTTGTTGCTGGATGAACCCTTAGCCGCAGCAATCCCCTTCGGATATGCCATCATTTCTATCATCAGCCTCTTTTTACTCAATCAGACCGCCCGCTTTGACATCTTTCGATTAACGCAACAAATATTCTTTGTGCTGCTGCCATTTTTTTTAATGATTGCATTGGGTGGGTACATTAGCGGTGGTGCCGTCATTGTGTTTGCCTTTCTCGCGCCAGTAGGTGCGCTTGTCTGGTGGCATTTACGAGCCGCTATATTTTGGTTTGCTGTTTATCTTGTTTTAGTAGTAGTGAGTGGAGGGGTACGACCAGAATCGGTGCTGTCTTCAAATACGCCCTTTTTGCTCTTTGCGTTGAATATTGGCACGCTATCCGCGATTGTCTTTGCGGTTCTCGTTTATTTTGTAAAACAAAAAGAACAAAGAATACTGTTGCTTCATGAAAACCGAGCGTTGGAAAAAGCGTATTTACAGCAAGAAATCGCCCTGCGTCAGAATGAAAAATTGGCAACTTTGGGCAACCTCAGTGCTGGCGTAGCTCATGAACTTAATAATCCCGCTGCTGCAGCGCAGCGGGCCGCCGCTCAACTACAAAGAAATCTTTTAGAACTTGAGCAAGCCGAATTTGAATTAGGCAGGCTAAATCTTTCAACAGCCCAGCTTGACGCTTTGGAATCACATATCCAGCACATTTATGTGCGAGCAAGGCAACCTATCTTTTTAGAGCCCCTCAGCCGGAGTGACAGTGAATATAAAATAGAAAGTTGGCTTGAAAAGAGAGGGGTCGAGGAGGCTTGGGAATTTTCATCTGCGCTGGTAAGCATTGGCTACACCTCACAAGAGCTATCAACTTTAGCCGATGTTTTTCCGGACAAGGAATTTGCAAAAATCATAGCCTTATTAAACCATATCTATGAGACCCGGAATTTGCTTGAGGAAATCGGCCAAGGCACAAGTCGCATTGCCGAAATTGTTACAGCTCTAAAATCATATTGTTATCTTGATCAGGCGCCAAAACAGTTGATTGATATTCACGAGGGGTTAGACAACACATTAATCATCTTGCAAAGCAAGCTGAAGGGGGGGATTGAAGTTGAGCGTGATTATACCCCAGACTTGCCTGCTATTGAGGCGTTTGGCAGTGAGCTAAATCAGGTTTGGACAAATATTATTGATAATGCCATTGCTGCAATGATTGGGCAGGGTAAGCTCAGCTTAAAAACCTATAGGGACGAAGATTGGCTTGTTGTTGAAATTACAGATTCAGGCCCTGGCATTCCTTTAGAAATTCAAGAAAAAATCTTTGATCCGTTTGTGACGACCAAGCCGCCGGGTGAAGGAACGGGCTTGGGGTTAAACATTAGCCATCAAATTATTGTTCAAAAGCATAAGGGACAAATTACCTTTTATTCAAAGCCTGGACAAACCTGTTTTCGAGTTCAATTACCGCTCCATTTTGAAGATTCCTAGGTAGATTGAATCTACATTCTCCAAATAAAAAATAACATAACCGTGCAGTTTTCAGCCTGTAGCTAGCTTAGCTTGTTCAGGACAACCCGGCTTGCCACCGCGTTAGAGGCTGTTCAGAACGGTTGCAAGATACATTTATATTGAAGGTGAAACCATGAAACCGATTATTTTAACTCTTGATGATGAAGTGCAAGTGTCTAATGCTATCGAACGTGACTTGCGACGCTATTATGGCAAATCGTATCGTATTGTAAAAGCTACATCCCCTGCTTCTGCGCTAAAAACGTTACATCAGCTTAAAAAACGAAACGACCAGATTGCCCTTTTTTTAGTAGACCAGCGGATGCCAGAAATGGAAGGAACAGCGTTTCTGGCTGAAGCGATGAAAATCTACCCAGATGCCCGAAAGGTGTTGCTCACTGCTTACGCTGATACTCAGGCAGCTATCAGCGCGATAAACAAGATTGGGCTTGATCATTACTTGATGAAACCTTGGAGCCCTCCGGAGCAAAATTTATACCCTGTTTTGGATGATTTGCTGAGTGATTGGGAGGCATCAGCGCAGTTTCCTTTTGACGGGATCAGGGTGGCAGGGACGCTTTGGTCACCTTCTTCTCACAAGATTAAAGATTTTTTGGCTCGGAGCCAAATTCCATATGAATGGCTTGATATTGAGAGAGATTCGGAAGCTAAGGTTTTGGTGGAATCTGTGAACCGAGAGAAGCACCGCTTGCCTGTTCTCTTTTTTCCCGATGGTGATACGTTGATTGCGCCTGATATAACGGCCGTTGCTGATAAAGTGGGCTTACAAACTCAACCTAATCAGCCATTTTACGACCTCATCATTATTGGCGCTGGCCCGGCTGGTTTAGCCAGTGCTGTTTATGGCGCTTCCGAAGGATTGCATACCTTACTCATCGATAAAGAAACAACAGGTGGACAGGCTGGCACCAGCTCACGAATAGAGAACTACCTTGGTTTTCCCAAAGGGCTGAGTGGGGCCGACTTGGCGCGACGGGCGACAGCCCAAGCCACTCGTTTAGGTGCAGAGATATTGACAACCCAGGCCGTTGTGCAAATTAAAGTCAACGATCCTTATCGTTCCGTCACATTGGCGGATGGCACCGAATTGAGCTGTCGCGCATTAATTATTGGAAGCGGTGTTTCCTTACGTACCCTTGATGTTCCAGGAATCGATGCCGTCGCGGGTGCTGGGGTTTATTATGGTGCCGCCATCACGGAGGCAGCTCATTATAAAGACGAACATGTCTTTGTTGTCGGTGGCGCCAACTCCGCTGGGCAAGGGGCCATGTTCTTTTCTCGCTATGCAAGTAAGGTCACAATGCTTGTACGCGGCAGTGGTTTAGGAAGAGGAATGTCGCAATATTTAGTCGATCAGATTGACGGTACAGAGAATATTGATGTTCGTTTGCGCACGAGTGTAATTGAACTAAAAGGGAGCGAACGGCTTGAAGGATTGGTCATTCAAAATAACAACACGTGCGAAACAGAAACCTTACCGGCTTCAGCCCTTTTTGCTTTTATTGGAGCAAAACCACATACGGATTTTGTGGCTGAAGTTGTAGAACGGAATCGAGCCGGGTTTATCTTGACGGGGGCTGACTTAACGCGAAACGGCCGTCGACCTAAAAATTGGCGACTTAAGCGAGATCCCTACCTGTTAGAAACGAACGTGCCTGGTGTTTTTGCTGTTGGTGATGTACGGCAAGGGGCGATTAGGCGGGTGGCTTCAGCAGTAGGGCAAGGCTCAACCGCGGTTAGCTTTGTTCATCAATATCTAAAAACTGTTTAACCAACAATAAAATTTTCTCTATTTTTATTTATAGCAAATCAAACTAGTAGTCCGCCAAACATCTTTTGCTAAGTGACGCGATGGCTAGGACTACTTAAAGGTGCACTAAATCTACCCATTAATATTTGTTTGGTGCACCATTAGCTGCTTCTGTTCATTTGGTCAGAAGTAGCTAGTTCATGTTATCGACTTGTATCCACGAATTCATTGAACCCCTCTTTTGGCAGCCCCTATCGTTAATTAGCTAGCTAAACAAAGCCTGCTCCAACTTTTGATGGATCACAAAATCCATCAAGAGCAAGATGAGATGCCACCCTCCCTCGAACTACACTGTTCCTACCTAGAAAAAAGCGACTAAAAAGGAAAAAGAACATGACAACAAAAATAATCGAGCAAAATCAAACAACAAATGAACAGGCGGAAATTAGTCCCGACGCCGTTGGAGCTTATACGCAGAAGATTATTGGATTTGCGAGCGGACATTATGTGACCATGATGGTTCATTTGGGGGATCGCCTAGGACTGTACAAAACGTTATCCGAGACCGGGGCTGTGACGGTCGATAAGCTTGCTCAGAAAACAGGGCTGCAACGGCGCTGGCTTCTTGAATGGTTGCGTAATCAAGCCAGTGCCGGTCTGATCGAATACAAAGGTGACGATTTTTTCGCCTTATCACCAGCAGCCATTCCTGTCATTGTTGATGAGAG
>JBCCFD010000160.1:0-15209 GCA_039029915.1 Chloroflexota bacterium | reverse complement strand
CTGGGCGGACAATACCCACAATGCGATGGGATTAGTCGAACAACAGCATTCTGGATTTGAAGTATCATCGGAAGGGCAATACGCCTTTTTTCGCGCCGTTGTCGAGACGGCACAGTATGCAGGAGCGGCTGGGATATTCTATTGGGGCGGTGAATGGGTAGCCGTTGATACCCAAGATGAGCATGGCTCTGCGTGGGAAAATCAGGCGCTGTTTGATTTTGATGGCAACCCTTTGCCAGCGCTTAATGTGTATCGAGAGATGGCTGAGGGAAATAAACCATAAGGCGGAAAATCATATTTCTATCTTTGATAATTTAAACATTCAAATTGCTGGCGGCCTTGATATATCGCTACCCGCTATGGCAAAGGTTGAGCAAACCTTTGCGATGGCACCCATCGCTGATATTGAAACGGCCGTTTTCTCCCAAATCAATCGTCCTGACATCGCCGCCACTATTAATGAAGGTGCCAATATTGCAATTGGCGTTGGCAGTCGCGGAATCGCCAATCTTGAAGTGATTGTGCGGGCAACTGTTGAAGGGATCAGAAAGCTGGGAGGGCACCCTTTCATTTTTCCGGCGATGGGAAGTCACGGCGGTGCCACGGCCGAAGGGCAGGCAGAGCTTTTAGCCGGGTATGGGATTACGGAGGCGCGCGTTGGTGCTCCCATACGGGCCACAATGGAAACGGTTTTAGTCTCTACCATGTCTGACGGCACTGAACTTTATATGGATAAGTTTGCGTATGAAGCGGATGGTGTGGTGCTGATTAATCGCATAAAACCCCACACAGATTTTAAGGGAGCAATTGAAAGCGGCATTATTAAAATGATGGTCATCGGCATGGGTAAGATTCAAGGGGCCACCATGATGCACACCGATCACGGCATGATCAGCTTTGCCAAAACATTACCCCCAGCCGCTAGCCAGCTTATGGCACACATCCCTTTTTTGTTTGGCGTGGGGCTTGTCGAAGATGGGTATGAAAATACGGCCGTTATCGAAGCGATCTCCGCAAACCAACTGATTGAAAGGGAGCAAATATTACAAGCGAAAGCCAAGCAGATGATGGCCCGACTGCACTTCCCAGAAATTGATGTTTTAATAATCGAAAAGATGGGTAAAGATATCAGCGGTGCAGGAATGGACCCCAATGTGATTGGTCGCGGCACGCGAGCCGCTTATGGGTTTAACTCTCCCAAAATTACCAAAATTGTAACCCTTGACCTCACTGAAAAAACAAAAGGGAACGCGACTGGTGTTGGCTTAGCGGATGTCATTACGTCTCGTTTATTTAACAAAATTGATTTTGAATACACGTATGCTAACGTGATCACATCTGCTTATTTAGATGCTGGAGCAATCCCGCTGGTGATGAAAACGGATAAAGCCGCCATCTGTTTAGCTGTGAAAACAACACCCCGCGTTAAGCCCGAAAATGCGCGAATTGTGCTGATTCGAGATACGCTCACGCTCGACAAAATTTATGTTTCAGAACCGCTTTTGTCGATTGTGGCGCAGGATGAGCGTCTGCATCAGATAGGTGAGTGCCGTCCGCTAAGGTTTGATGTAAACGGCCGTTTACAACTGACTAACTAAATTTTCTACCCCAATTTTCGCGCTTCTCTGATCGAAATGCCATTATACTTTTTAAACGCCCGACTGAATGACGCCTCCGAAGAATAATCTAACTGTTCTGAAAGCGCCTCGATAGAAATTTCCTCTTTTTGAAGTCGATCTAAAGCAATTTTCATACGCCATCTCGTCACATATTGCATCGGTGACTCACCAACAAGATGCTTGAAGCGCGCTGCAAAGGCAGAGCGTGACATCATTGCTTGTTGGGCTAATGAGTCAACACGCCATGGATCGCCCGGGTTCTGATGAATGGCGCTAATTGCCCTGCCAATTTGTGGGTCTTGCAAAGCCCCCAGCCAGCCTGATTGAGTGGCTGAATCTTGTTCTAGCCAGGCCCGAATGGCTTGAATAATTAAGATATCAGCTAATCTCGTTATGATTGTTTCCCCACCCGGTTTAAGAGATTGGGCTTCTACGGTCATAAGTCTCAATGTACTTTGAATCCATTCAAATTGAGGGGATTGCCAAGATTCTATATGAATCGATTTGGGTAACAACTGGATGAGATGTGAGGCTGTCGGATGGTCAAATTGAACGATCCCACACATCATGCTGGTTAACGCTCCGCCGCCGTCTTGTTTAAGAACCTCGTACTTATCGCTAATCATGATGTTCGGCACATCGAACAGGTCAACCGCCAGAGCCTCTTCACTGCTAAGAAGCACATGACCATATCCGTGCGTGATCAATGCAAAATCCCCCTTCCTTAAAATTCGATCGGCCGTTCCTTCAATTTTGAGAAAAGCTACTCCTTCAAGAATGACATGAAACATTAGATGATTTTCAAATGGCGGCAATCTCAATCCCCAAGGGGCTGTAAATTCTGAGCGAGAATAAAAAGTGCCTTTCATATGAAATGAGTGCAACGCTTCGCCCAAATGATCAATGTTTCCGCTTGAGCTGTTATTGGTCGTTGGCGGGAGGGGATGTTTGCTTGTCATATGATAAATATTAACTCGTTATTGCACTGTTTGTCTAGAAATTTAGACGATTAAGCATCGAAAATGGATTAATTATCATCATAATACCGCTTATCTTGGCTTATTATAGTATTTATCGTTTCATGACTGATGGAGGAACGCATGAATATTAACTTTACTTTTCAAATGATGTTGGCGGTTGGGGTGCTGTTTAGCGTGATTGCGACTGGATTTATTCTGTTGTTCGCAATTGTCGTGATGCCAGGGATAGGCAAACTTGAGGATCGGGCCTTTTTAAAAGCATTTCAACTCACTGATAGTTTAATTCAAAACAATCAGCCACTGTTTATGATTGTGTGGCTAGGATCACCCCTGTTTATGATTGGCGCTACTTTTTTGGGCGCGACCCAGCTTTACAATGTTTGGCGGATTTTATTGTTTATTGCAACGGCCGTTAACATCTTTGGTGTGCAGCTACCTACGTTCATTTTTAACATTCCCCTCAACAATCGTTTACAATCATTGAATCTAGATAAACTAAGCGAAGCGAGCCTGTCAGATGAGCGGCTACAGTTTGAAGCCAGCTGGAATCGGTGGAATAATTTTAGGACACTGTTTGCATTCGTGACGTCATCGCTACTAATGACTGTGTTGATAAATACCTGAAAATTTGTGTTATGTGAGCCAAGCTTGAGAGTCAAATGATTTCAAAACCTAAGCACCCACTACAACAAGGAAATATCTATTGGATTCATCCCAAACCGGATGAAAATAGCCAATTGGGAACCTATTCACATCCCTATGTGGTCGTTCAAGACGATATATTTAATCAAAGCCGGATTCATACGGTTGTGGTGTGTGCGTTGACGACGAACATTAATTTAGCAAATGAACCCGGTAACGTGTTGCTAAATGAAGGCGAAGGTGGCTTAGAAAAGCGCAGTGTCGTGGTTGTTTCCAAAATTTCCTCCATCGAAAAAGAGAGATTAGGGGGATTTATTGGGCGTTTAGCACCAGAACGAGTTCAGAAAATTTTGTCGGGTCTCCGTTTCCAACAAAAAACCTATTTTCAAGGATAGGTGTGGGTAGAGGAGTTATTGAGACATCGTCAAAGAAATACCCACAAAAAGATATTTTACATTATCATTTTGGTGAAAACCGTTATTTTCCTGAATATAAAGTTGAGATTTTCCTGATATGACACAATTTGAGTTTGAAACAGCTTCAGTCGTTCAAATAGACAGCCTTAATCAGCTTTTAACAGCTCAGGAAGGATATCCGCATATTCATTATGTGGATATGCCTTATCGACTCGCCTCTAGTTGGCATGAGGCCGGCTGTGAAGTTGGGCTTTGGCGGGAAAAAGGGCAGATTGTCGGCTGGGCACTTTTTCAACCGCCATGGTGGAATTTAGATTACGCCGTAGCACGTTCATACAGAGGAACTGCGCTTGAAGAAATGCTGTTCGAATGGGGCCATCAGCAGATGATTCAATACGCTAATCGGACCGGAGATGAGTTTTGGGGGTCAGTGGAGATTTTTGATGATGATCCGTACTTTAAGGAAACCGAGCTGGTATTAGAAAGTCTAGGATTTAAAAAGTTTGATTGGCATATGATTCGGCTAGAGCTGGATTTAACAAATCAATTAACTGAGGTTGTATTGCCAGATGGGTTTAAGTTACGGCCGTATAATCCCACCACAGATCTTCAAGCGTATGTTGAGTTGCAGCGTGCTGCCTTCGATTCCGACAATATGACCACAGCATGGCGCACCCGAATGATTGAACAGCCAGGTTATATACCTGAGCTTGATTTGATCATCGTTAATCAAGCCAATGAGCCAGTGGGATTTTCTGTTTGCTGGTTAAGTGGAGAAGTTGGACAAATAGAGCCGCTGGGTGTCCACCCAGCCACACAGGGCATCGGCTTGGGTAAAGCCTTAGAATACCTTTCATACCAAAAAATGATTCAATTTGGTGCCAAAAAACTGCTTATTGATCATGCAAGCTTTAATGAAAAAGCCGTGCAACTTTCTCTTAAAACAGGCTTTCGTCAGACACACAACGCATCACGTTATTATTTAGAGGCTCCATGATTCAAGCAAATATTGAAATTTTGTGAACGGAAAAGACGGTGCTGATTAAAGGAGGACTAGCTCGTCATTATGTTTCAATATTGTTTCACTTTACTCTAGTAATAATTGACACTAAAAAGGTTACATAATAATATAGATGTGTCTAATAAATTTTTTTAAAAGATTGTCAAACTATATTTAATAAATCAAATGGCTAATGCACAAAGTTGGTATTAGCCATTTTTTTCTACTGTTCGAAAGAACAAACTTGGAAATTCCACTGGAGACGTTGCAGAAATGTTATTAGATTGGGTTATTGTGGTTCTTACAATTGGCGGTTTGTGGCTGGGTGGCAATTGGATTGTCAATTCAGCCTCTAGAATTGCCAAGCAATTTGGGATGTCAGAGCTGGTTATTGGTTTAACCATTGTGGCAATTGGCACCTCAGCGCCAGAGTTTGCTGTAACGATTGCGGCCGCTTTGGGTGGACAAGCAGACATTTCTGTAGGGAATGTAGTTGGCTCCAATATCTTTAATTTGGGCTTTATTTTGGGTGGGGTAGCGCTTGTCGCCGGTATTCCCACCAACCGTAAATTGGTGTTCCGTGATGGTGGCATGCTGATTGGTGCGACCATTTTATTGCTTATCTTCTTGTCGGATTTGCGTATGGCGCTCTGGGAAGGGGCCATTTTAATGATCGTTCTGGTATCGTATGTTAGCTACCTGCTTTATATACGAGATGGCGGTGACACGGCCGAGGAATTGCCCGAAGGTGATTTTAAATGGACCGATATTCCAATGCTGATTGCCGGTATTGCTCTTATCGTCATTAGCGGTGAGTTTCTGGTGGAATCTGCTACCCACATTGCACGTGCATTTGGTTTATCTGAATGGGTGATTGGCGTCACTATCGTGGCGGCTGGTACCTCTGCGCCTGAAATGGCAACCTCATTAGTGGGGGTTATGCGTGGGCGGCACGGCATCTCAATTGGGAACCTGATTGGGAGCGATCTGTTTAACCTGCTGGGCGTGCTTGGACTCGCTGCTGTCATTAATCCTATGACGGTAGCCAGCTCTGCCTATGGGAGCTTGTGGCTCCTGTTTGCCCTCGTCGCGCTGGTAGTCATTATGATGCGCACTGGCTGGCGCCTTTCTCGATGGGAGGGCGGCTTGTTGGTTGTGATTAACCTCGTAAGGTGGATAGCCGACTTTACGGGATAATGATGATTATCAAATGCCGATTGCCTGACGGTGACATCATTTAGGGAACCGGAGCTTCAGGGAATCAGTTAAACAAGCACGAAGCGTAAATATTTTAGAGAAATTAAAAAGAGAGCTACCGAAGTGGCTCTCTTTTTTGTTTCCAATACAATGCTTGATCTTAGATTGTTTTGAAGAGAGAATGCCTCTAGAAGGGTTCGTCCTAACCGTTTGTTGTGGATGCACCCTTCTAGAGGAGATTGAATCTAAATATTAACGACCACCTCTGTTTCGGCCTGTATCAACCGTGATGTTGCCGTTGGTGATTGGGCTTTCAGAGCCATTGTCATACACCGTAATGTCACCGGTGTGGTGAACTTCCCAAATGTGGATGCGGAAGGTGTTGCCTGAACCGCCTACCCCATTGTCTGTTGCCCAGACTGTAAAGGCATAGCCGCTTGCGCCATTGATTTCACCAATACCTTGGAAGATAGCTGTGCCAGCCGCTTGGTCGATGACAAGCCATTCTAAATCGGTAGAGTGGAAGTTGAACCCTTGCGCCGAAATTTGGAATTGAGCGTTGCCATCAGGGGTGGTGCGGTTAGAACGATATTGGCTAATCATGCCGAACTTGGCGTTGCCGGTCCATAGAGGGTCAGCCATGTAGGCACCAGCGGGTGAGTCAAAGGTACCTGCGCCAGTCACATAACCACCATCTGGGTCATAGATGACAACAAACTCATAGATTTCTGCTGCAGAGCCACCATCTTTGTCTTCCACTGTGACTGCGACGGTGTAGACGCCCGTTTCGGTGTAGGTGTTGCTACCCATGCAGGAGGTGCCGGTTACGCCTGCTACCGTTTCATCAACGGTGCCGTCGTTGTCATAGTCGAAGGTACAGGTGTATGGTTCATCAGCCACACCAGCGGGGTCGGTGAAGTCGATGGTGACATCGGCGGTGGAGTTGATTTCCAGCGGGTCAACAGGGGCATCCAACAAGGTGATGGTTGGGGCCACGTTGGCAACATCAACAGTGGCGTCGCTGGTTACAGAGAGCGTGCCATCATTCACTTCCAAAGTGGCGGTGTAGCTACCGTTGTCACCGCAGGTGAGGGTCGGGTTGAGCACGGTGGCGTCATCGAAAGAGCAGATGGGGTCGCTGACGGTCCAACTGTAGGTAAGCGGATCCATATCGGCATCGGAAGCGGTAGCCCCGCTGAGGGCGATGGCTGAGCCTTCATCACCGCTGTAGGGGCCACCGGCGTCGGCGACTGGGGGTTGGTTGGCCCAACCGTCTGCCATTGTCCAAGGCAAGTTGTCCTGGCCACCCGTGAAGAAGTAGGGAGCATCACAGAAGTTATCTGCGTCTACGTTGTCGCAACCTTCACCTGGGGTGTCGAAGTCATCGAAGTAGTTGCCGCCGACCGGTGCAGGTTCATTGTATGAATAAGTTCCAATAGCGTGGAGGATTTGGTTGTCATTGTTGATGAAATTGTTATTGTAAACTGAATAGTCTTCATCAAATTGATTGTACAGGTAGAGGGCATACCCGCCATTGACAACATCTTCTAAGGTGTTGTTGGTTACCTCTAAACCATTTGGGAAGAAGACCTGCATGCTAAAGTAGAAGCCCGAGACAGTGTTGTTGTTGATAAGGGTCGTTCCGGTCGTTTGATAGGCGTAATAGTAGATGCCGATTGCGTAGTTGCTGGGATCTGTGTGTGACACGACATTGTCTTCAATAAGGACATCAGCACTGCTGGTGGTGTTGTCGTTGTAAAGGGTAAGAGAGAGAATGTCATTCGCCACATTATTGGTGATGATGACATCTCCAGTCAGTGATATTGTAATCACGCCATAAATACTATCGGATATCGTATTGTCTGTAATCACCACATTTTCACCGTTGAGAGCCCAAATGCCTAAAGAGTCGTTGGTCATATCGAGGTTTTTGACGGTGATATCATTATAGCCATCGGCATAGACGGCATAGTTGGCGCTTAGTTGATTTGATGTGTAGCCAGCGCCATCAACGGTGATGCCATCTGCTTCAATGAAGATCGCATCGTCAACATCCTGAGTCAAAGTACAGGTTTTAGAGGCTGAGGACCATGTGCCAAACATGGTGCAGTCGCCGCCCGTTGCATCGTCAAAGATGTAGTAGGTTGAGGGTTGGGTACGGAACCAGATGTGAACCCCGCCGGTGACATCCTCAGTGAAGGTGATTGTGCCGCTGGCGTCGGACGTGATAGTAGTCGGAGCCATGCCGTTTCTGGTGTACTGATAATAGAGCGTGTTTGCCTCAAGGCCGCTCATGGTGAAATCAACCGAGCCGGTTGCATCCTCTGCGATAACCAAGTTGACCATTTCAGGGCCTGAGAACATGGCAGCGGTGACGCTAGCTGAGGTGTTGACAGTGACGGGCATATGGGGGCTGTCCGTCAGGTCAAAATGGGTGCCGGTGCCTCGGGTGTAGCCTGCCGGTGAAGGTGGGCCTGTTTCGTCGGCGGCGACGGGGCTGATAAATAGGACGCTAGCGAGTAGCGCAAGCAAGGTAATAAGCGCAAAATTTCGTATTTTTTGCATGATTTTCTCCTGGATGTATAGTGTGTTGTGTTTGTGGTGAACGGAAAGCTTTTTTTGCAATCTCTTTATAAACTTTTTTCCGTTTACCGATTTACCGATAAGTTCATGCGTGAATCGGATCATCTTGATGGGTCAGTGGGGGCTGACCTTTACTTGTTCCTAATTCCTAATCTTTATAAGTCACCTCCCGATTCCTCGATCATCATTTGTTCAAGATGATCGAAAAATGATGGAACGTCTGCAAAGCTTTGGCGAATGGACGAGTCAGTTGCCTGAAGCATGATGCGCCACGGCGAACGGCCGTTTTCTCGCCAAAGTCGTAATAAAAAGGAACGCCGATTACCTGCTAATTTAAGCTCTTGTTGAATTATTTGATTTCTATTCATCATTCTGCAAAACCCTTATTCTGACTGTCTGAATAGAAGAAGTGACTTTGAAAAATCAGACAAAAATCTCCCATTCATTTGTAAGCAGGAGGCCGTCATCGGCAATGTGACAAGACCGCCTTCCTGCTTACTTTGGTTACTTCCTCGTTCCATGCCTGCATTATTCAAAAGAAGCGTTACCAAAACGTAACCAACGAAAAAATTGAAGATTTGCATTCTATAAAGGATTGGCAACTTAGCCGCTGACCTTGCAAAACAGGTAAAAGAGAGTAATATCTGTTCGACCTTTTTTATGGGATGCCAAGCATGTTTGTAGGGAAATGTAGTGTTCAATTTGCGCCTTTTGGGTTCTTTTGAATCCAATCTTGATGACAGAACCATTCAATTTCGCACTGATAAAATACGGGCTTTGATGGCTTATTTAGCTGTTGAGAGCAGCGTGCCGCTTTCCAAGCAATCCTTAGCCACCTTGCTGTGGGGCAATACGGATGATAAAAATGCTCGTACAAATCTACGCGTTTCCTTCCATCGTTTACGTCAGGCAATCGATAAGCGAGCCAGTTTGCCGATCAGCAGCGATCTCTTTGAAAGCAATCGACAGACGATACAGCTCGTACAGAACGATGATAGTAACTATGTGCAGTGTGATGCCCTCCTCTTTGACCGGTTAATCCAAAGCTGTGAGTCACATCAGCATCAAGATATCAACTTTTGTTCTCCCTGCTTATCCCGACTGGAGCAAGCGGTGGGACTGTATCAAGGGGAGTTTCTCAATGGCATAATTATTGATGATTCAGAAATGTTTGATGAGTGGCTTTTGCTCAAGCGGGAGGCTTACCATCAGCAGGTAATTACGGCATTGAACCACTTGATAGATGGACATTTGGTCCAAAATAAGCTGGAAACTGCGCGCACATTTGGACAAAAGCTGCTGGTTTTGGAACCTTGGCATGAAACGATTCATCGGAAATTGATGCTTGCCTTGGCGCTTATGGGGCAACGGGAGGCCGCCATTGCGCAATATGAAGCGTGCCGTCAAAGCTTGTGGGAAGAATTGGGGGTTGAGCCTGATGAGGAAACGGCCGTTCTCTACCAAAAAATCATCAATAACGAACCGCTCGAAGCCCCAACCGCCGCACCGAAAAAAGCGAACCGTCAATCTGCCGCATCGCTAAAGCATAATCTCCCTTCGTCACTGACCCCCTATTTTGGGCGCGAAAAAGAGTCGGCACAGCTGACCCAGCACCTGCTCGATCCAGATACTCGCTTTTTGACGCTTTTAGGTGAAGGGGGAATTGGCAAATCACGTCTTTCCTTAGAGGTGGGGCGACGGGTGCTCAATGGGTTTGCGGATGGCGTCTGGTTTGTGCCGCTGAGCGGTTTATCTGCCTCAGAACGTGAAGCCAATACACAGGATGAGATTGCTACCGCTATTGCTCAAGCGCTCAACCATGCTTTAACGGGGCAAAATTCCCCCAAATTGCAAATTGTTAACTTTTTGAAGTCTAAACATCTGCTGCTCATCCTTGATAACTTTGAGCATTTGATGTCAGGTTCAGAGCTGGTGATTGACCTGCTGACAGAAACAGCGGCCGTTTCCGTACTGTGTAGTTCACGCATTCCGCTGGGCTTTATGGCGGAGTACCTTTTTCCGCTCAGGCAGCTGCCGACGCCAAAAATGAGTGGTGCTCAAACGGAAGGACAAGCCTCAAGCAGCCTTGACTATGCTCACTTTGCTAGCGTCCAGCTGTTTGAAGATCGAGCCAGACGGACAACGGGCTGGTTTGAGCTCAACGCTGAGAATCAAGTGGACGTAGCTACGATTTGTGATCTGGTGGCGGGTAATCCACTTGGGATTGAACTCACGGCGGCCTCGTTGCGCCAGCACTCTCTGCTAGAAACAATTGCTTCTATCCAAGCCTCGATTGATGTGGTATCAACTCGCTTCCGAGATATTCCCCAGCGGCATCGCAGTATGCGGGCGGTGTTTGAAAACTCATGGAGTCTGCTGTCCGATGAGCTAAAGGGTCTCCTAGCGCAGCTTTCTGTGTTTCGGGGCGGTTTTTTAGATACGGCCGTTACGGCCGTAACGGGTGCAGATCGCCGCAAGCTTAAAATTTTGCACCAGCAATCGCTGCTGACCCAAACAGAACAGCGGTTTAGCATGCATGAGCTATTGCGCCAGTTTGCAGAAGAGAAGTTATTGAGTGCCCAAACCCGTCAGGTCTCCTCTAATTCAAGCGTTTCAAACGATACCCAAGACCTGACGGGTTTTAGTTTTTCAAGCGTTTCAACGACGGACCAAACCCTTAGGGTCTCCCCTAATTCAAGCGTATCAAACAATACACAAGACCCTAAGGGTTTAATAGAGAGCAAACACAGCCGTTACTTCCTTACCTTTTTGGCAGACCGAACCCAAGCCATTGCGGGGGAAGCCCCGCAAATTCCAGCCGCAGAAATCACGGCTGAACTGGACAATATTCGAGAAGCGTGGCGGGTGGCGGCAGAAACGCAAAACGCGGCGGCCGTTTTGGAGAGCCTCAATACGTTTTCTGACTTTTTACAGCTGCGGGGGCGGTATCGGGAAGCGGAGCGGCTGTTTGGCGAGGCGGCAGCGCTGTTTGAGGGAGTTGAGGGAGATACGGCCGTTACGGTCACTGCCCGCCTCTTGGTGCAAAAAACGGCCGCACTGGTGCGGCTCTCTCGCTACGATGACGCCATCACCATCGCCCAAGCTAGCCTCGAAAAAGCAGAACAGGCCAACGACCCTTGGGCACAAGGATACGTCCACCTCCACTGGGGCGAAGCCCTTTGGCGGCAGGGGGAGTATTCAGAAGCTATTAATCATATTCAAAATGTTATTGAAATAGCAGAAATAAAAAATTTAAAGAGATTAGCAGGCTCGGGCTATTTTCACTTGAATATAATTCAATATTATTTGAGCGATTACATTACTGCAAAGCATAGTGTTCTTTCGGCTCTAGATATTTGGGGATTGTTAAACAACAATAAGCAAAAATCATATTCGATGAATAGTCTTGGTTTGATACATTTTCAATTGGGAAATTTGGATGAATCACGCATGTCTTTTGAAGAAACATTACGTATTTCAGAAGAAATAGGAGATTTACAAGCTAAGGTTAGCGCATTGAATAATTTGAGTATGATTTCAACTGAAGCGAAGGATTTCCTTTCCGCTGGGAAATACCTTGACCAAAGTTTAGTAATTTCCAAAGAGTCTGGTGATAAATCTAGTGAAGTGATTGCGCTTTTGAGTTTAGGTTGGAACTCATTAAAAGTAAATAGATTTAGCGAAGCTAGGAAGTTCTTGGCGCTAGCTTTGAATTTAGCCAAAGAAATAAAATCGAGAAGGGAAGAGGGGTTAGTGCTTAAAATTCTTGGTGACTTGCACTCAGAAGAGAAAGACTTTGAAAATGCCCAACTGAACTATCAAGCGGCATTATTAATTGCTGAGAGTCTTAATGATGAATTGTTGGATAATGATATTCAAGAATCAAGAAAAAAGTATCTTCATGCCTAACCTGAAAAATACAAGCTCTGAAATCTGTTCAGAGCTTGTATTTTTTTATGACTTATTATTGTTTATCCACCACCACATTGAGTGCCATGACCAGTACATGCGAAGGTTAAATTAACACCAAGCCCCATATATGGAGTCAAAACTACAACTAGAAATGCTAAAGCAACAACAATACGAAATACGTTTACACGGGATACCGATAACATTAGATTTCTCCTAAGAAATAAATAAATTTGATTTGATAAATGTCTGGGAGAATTCGGGCCCGATGTTTCCCAATTGACTTACATCCACAAGATATCCCTCGAACGTAGAGAGATCGTAGATTTTTTGGGCAAGATCGTAGATTTTTTTAGCGAGAAGTAAGAGCGAGAGCTAGAAAGGCGTAAGGTGGCAAGGTTGCAGGGTGGCAAAGTTGCGGGGTACAGTACCGTTAGACGGGAAGCCCCCCCCCACACGGGAATCGTGTGCTAAAATCTCCTATGTCCTTTTTGCGCTTAAAATTGTTTGGTCGGCCTGAGGTTTGGCTAGACGGTAAACCGGTAACAGGATTGAATAACAAGGCGTTAGCCATCCTGTTCTATGTGGCCACCAGCCGTCAAACCCACTCCCGCGAAGCACTCGCTGGCTTGCTGTGGAGCGACTTTACTGAGCAAAGGGCACGGGGGAATCTGCGGGTTGAGCTGGGGAAACTACGGCCGTATTTTCCCCACCATCTCAATATCCAGCGAAACAGCATCGCCTTCGATTTTGATAGTAAATACGATATTGACATCGTCACTTTTGAAGATTGTTTAAACCGCCCGCAGCCGACGGCTGAGCAGATGGAAACGGCCGTTAAGCAGTATCAGGGCGACTTTTTAACCGACTTTACGCTTAAAGGGGCCCCCCTTTTTGAAGAGTGGCAGCTGATTCAGCAAGAACGACTGCGCCAAGCCGCTCTGAGTAGCCTCAATCGGTTGGTTAATGGATACGCTGAGCAAAAAATGTACGATGGGGCCATAATGGCTGTTCGGCAACTCATTGCAATCGAACCTTGGCTTGAATCCTCCCATCAAGAGCTGATGCGACTGCTGACCCTCAATGGCCAAAAGCTAACGGCGCTTAGCCAATATGACAGCTTAGCCCAAATTCTCGAAGAAGAGCTTGGTGCGGAACCTTCTCCAGAGACAAAAATCCTTTATCAGCAAATCCTTAACAATGATTTAGAATCCGATCCAGACGCAAATGCCCTGCGTATTGAGGCAAAGCCAACACAGCCCGTTCCGTTCCAGCCGCTGCCGTTGAGCAGTCATTTTGTGGGGCGCGAGTTGGAGATTGAATCGCTAAGCCAGACGCTTACTCAACCCAACGGACCGCATTTAATGGCGCTGGTGGGCATGGGCGGAATCGGCAAAACGACGCTGGCAAACCAGCTCAGCCACGCTCTGCGCAACCATTTTGCAGATGGCGTGCTGTGGGCGGATGCGGCGGCTAGTGAACCGCTTGATATTTTATATAGCTGGGGGCAGGCGTTTGGCTTTGACTTTAGCGGCCTTAGCGGTGTTAAAAATCGAGCGGCGGCGGTACGCGGTATGCTAGCGGATAAGCAAGTGTTGATCGTTCTGGATGACGTCTTTGACGTGTCCCGAATACGGCCGTTGCTTCCCAACGGGCCTTCTTGCGCCATTCTCCTAACAACCCGCGACTTAGATGCAGCGATTGCGCTCGACGCCACCGTTTTGCAAATTGAAGAACTGACTGTTGAAAACGGCCGTCAACTGCTTATCAATATCTTAGGAGAAGAGCGCGTCAATTCTGAATTAAAAGCGGCTGATGAAATCGGCCAGCTTTTAGAATATCATCCACTGGCCATGGAAATTTGCGCCCAGCGCCTAAAATCTCGTCGGCGTCGTAGGCTAGTAGACATGGCAACTCAGCTTCGCGAGGTGCAAAATCGGCTTGATTTAGAGATGAGCGATCGGGTGGTCAAAACATCATTTGAGGTAAGCTGGCAGGCATTGGATGCCAATCATAAAAAAGTATTCACACAATTGGCAGTGTTTAAAATACGGCCGTTTCCACCTCATGCCGCATCCGCTGTTATTGAAAAGAATCTTTACCAAACGGAAGATTTGTTATTTACGCTGAATGCCTTGTCGTTGCTTCGAGAGGCGGGCGAAACCCACTTCCGGTTTCATGCTTTATTAGCAGGTTTTGCCTTGGAGAAGTTGGGGAACGGGCTGTTTGAGGTTAACGGCCGTATGGCTAAATATTACCAAACGTTTGCCGAGGCGCATCAGGAAGAGTACGATGCCCTAATACCGGAATGGGGGAATTTACTGGCGAGTATGCAAGTGGCCCATCAACAAGAAAATTGGGAGCAGGTGCTTGCTTATGGGCAAGCATTACTCGAACCTTGGTTTGCTCAGGCCCGCTATGTGGATATTCAAGCGGGGATGGTGTGGGTCAAAGAAGCGGCTTCAGCCCTCAAGGATGAACCAACATTGGCTTATTTTGAGATGAAGCTGGGTCAGGTGTTGATTGAGCGAAGTGAATACGATACGGCCGTTGTCCACCTTGAACAAAGCCTCACCCGCTTTGAAGTATTAGATAACCAAGCACGTATTGGAGAAATCAAATTTAATTTGGCAAGGGTGGCAAAAGAGCAGGGTAACTACGAAACAGCTTTGGATTTGTTGATGGAAAGTAAGAAGATTCGTCAGCATTTAGGGGACGAAAGGGGATTGGCAGCTATCATGTATCGAGAAGCCAGGCTTTGGACAGTATTTGGTCCGGATATGCGAAAAGCAGAGGAGCTTGCTTTAAATGCAGCAGAGATTCAAAAAGCGCTGCAGGATAACTATTGGCAACTTAATTCGAT
>JBCCFD010000159.1:0-15237 GCA_039029915.1 Chloroflexota bacterium | reverse complement strand
GCCAATCGCGGAAACCTGAAATGCGTCGCATTGAGCCAATCCCCGCTGGGCCGTACCACATCATCTTTGGATGCCAATAGCTTGGCATGCGCATCACTTCTGGGCCACCGCTCAAAGGATATTTACCCATATCGATGAGCATGTCTTCTACAAATTTCAAGCTCGCAGCTGACTGAGTTTCGTCGTATGGGGCTGTAATGATGCCGTCTCTCGAGGCTGGGCCTGGAATAACTGGCCATTCAACACCCAAACTAGGCGTCATGGGCCAAGCATTGACCTGCATCATGAGGGAAGGAATATCCCAGATGGCCTGCATTTTTACGATTTTGCTATCTTCAACGCAGAAAAATTCATGGTAGCGCATAGCAACCATGTGTTGGGTTGGTGGAATGTCTAGAAACGGCCGTTTCATCACCCCTGCATAATGCCCCCCACAGCCTACCCAGTTTCGACCATCTGCATCTGCCCCTGCCATGACGATGAAGTCACGTCGCTCAAGGTCAGGAACGGCCGTTAGCAACGGGTGATACGCCTCTTGAAACAAACCTGCGGGACCATCTAAATCTTCAAATGGAAAAACCAATTGAATTTGTGCATCCTCGGCAAACCATTGTTTCAAATTTTGTTCTAGCTCAGTAGCATCTTGAATATCGTACAATCCTGCCCGAAGCTGATTGATAAACGTTTTATTTTGGTTATGAATCGATTCCATTTTCTCCCTGCTCCAATTGAATTGAAAGTGAATTAATGTTGATTTCGTTTCGGCTATTTCTGGCTAATTATTTCTTGCATTTTCGCAAACAGATCGACACCCAGTTGATTAAAAATATCGATCATGTCGATAGGCACCCAATTTTCAACGAGCAAATCATCCTCACGGCGCCACCAGTCAAAGTCTCGAATCGTAAAATGCACATTTGTCGGTTCAAGACCAAGATAGTTCCCCGTGTGTGTCGCATAGGGCCAATCCCAGATGCCCCCCGCCACATAGGCTCCCTCTGCTACAAAGCCCATGCGAATACCATCACCAACCTGTGACGTAGCGCGATCGGGAAAAGCCCGAAGCCAAGGGCCTTGATGAAACTCTTGATACTCCGTCAAAGAGCGGCTCGTGCCTATTCCGCACGGTCCATACCATCTAAACTGGGGATGCCAATAATGTTGCTGTTCCATGCTGGCTAACGATTCACCATCGAAGCGGCCCATGCCATCAGCCATAGCAAGCACGAGCTGTAGCGATTGATTCGACTCTAATTCATCTTGCGCTAGCAATTTAACGCCATCTCGCGTGCGTGGGGGTGGAATACGTCCCCCTTCGGCTCCACGAGCGGGTGGCAACAATTGGAAACCTGCTTGCCGCATAACGGCCAGCAAATCAAGTATCAAATAGGATTCAACAATTTTTTGGTCTTCCAACACATAAAATTGTCCAAACCGAATGTATGTTTTGTCTTGCGTCGCAGGAATCGTTAACCAATCATTCTGAAAGGTTCCTGTAAAATAACCTGTTGCCGTTACCCATTCTTTGCCGTGGCTATGCCCGCCAACAAAAATATCAACTGTTCTTGTCAAATCTGGGAAGGCTAGTCTAAAAGGTTTCCAAAATCCTAGCGCAACATTTTGCAATCCAGCTAGATTATTAATTGGATGTGGACCGTGCCACAAAACATCGTCATGAAATGCTTTCGAGAGCGTATCCAAAAGGCGATCAGAAGGTGTATGGTTAAGCCGCTGCCACAAATCCCAGACTATTTTCTTGTTTAATTGATTGAGTTCACTCATCACTGGTCCGCTTGGTCTCCCTCGTAAAAAACAATACACTGAAGGCTGAGCCTGTCGAAACCTATGTCGTAAATCACCTTCGACAAGCTCAGGCTACATGAGCTGCATGGGTTCCCTTTTACCCAACTTCATCAAAAAATTCTGGCGGCTTGGAACCAATAAACTTCAACACTTTAGAGATGTCATATCCTGTTTGTTCCAGAACACCCAAAATATCAATCAAGACAAGGTTTTCAGCCAGTTTACGATCTCCTGTTTCCTCATCTTCTTCCACGCGCCAAAAATCCATATAGCGCATCCGTATTTTTTCACCGCTTGCTTTAAGCCCCAACCAATCTTCTGCAAAGGTGGTGTCTTGGTACCCTGTACCAGCTACCCAATTCCCTTCAGCAAGGCGAACAATATCGGTCGCATGTTTGTCAGGAAATGCTTTGATAAAGGGATCGCGATAAACATGTTCAAACTCATCAATGCCGTTCATCGTGCCAATGCCGGCTGGGCCTTCCCAAATCATGTCTTGTTTCCAATACTTTTGCATCAAACCCAACACGTTTTGGTTTAAGCCACCATACATGTCATCGACAAGCTGTTTGGCCTGATTGGGCACATGTTTTGCTTCCGCTGACATACGACCAATAAACTGAGGCTGATTTTCATGCCCTAACGCTTGACGAATCCCTTGAATCTCCCCAATGTGATACCAATAGTGCCAAATGTGCCGATACAGCATGCTGCCGATATTCTCACCATATGGTTTGGCATCCGGTCGTGTAAGCGTGGTCCCCATATCATCTTCGGTCAGCGTGTCGAGATAACTGTTGGAAACGGCCGTAATCTCCCGCCAACCATTCAACATCTTATATAGCGGTGGCGTTGAGGCAGGTTTTCCAAACCCACACATCATGACGTCTTCATTCACTACCTTTTGTAAGGCAAGTTCGCACCAGGTGTATTGCTCAAAATGGGCCAGATGCCCCACAATCCAACCAATACTGTTGGCTTTCCCAACTCGGGTTTCTGCATCTTCAGCTGATAAATTTTCAAAATTTGTCAAAAACTTTTCCCGAACAAATTTTAGGTCTTTAACAAGTTTGTGTGTCATATTCTCCTCTCTCATCCATTGCCGTCATCAAGCAAGCAACGATTTTTTTTGCCTTGTTACTTATTTGGACTTTCAAAAAATTCTGGCGGTTTTGATCCCACAAATGCAAGGACTTTCTCGACGTCATATCCTGCTTGTTCGAGGACGCCCAAAATATCAATCAAAACAAGATTTTCAGATAGCTTTCGAACGCCGTCTTCTTCTTCAATACGCCAAAAATCCATATATCTGACCCTGACTTTTTCACCGTTTGCTGGAATGCCTAGCCAATCTTCTGCAAATGTGGTCTCCTGAAACCCTGTCCCGGCCACCCAATCTCCTTCCGAGAGGCGCACAATGTCTTCACCCACTTTATCTGGAAATGAGGCGATAAACGGCTGTCTTACTTCTTCTTCAAATTGCTCGACACCATGCTTCTTGCCGATGCCAGCTGGGCCATCCCAAACCATATTACGCGTCCAATGCTCCTTCATGGCACCGACCACATTTTGATTCATACTTTCATACATTTGAGCAACAATATTTCTATTTTCTTCTGGCGACATAGCACACTCCAAATTTTGAGAATTTCACAAAATATTTTGAAATGAAACCGTTCAGGGATGTGAAATTTACTCGGTGAAAACCAAAATTTCAGCCAGTTCTTTTTGAAGATGCTTTTTGATTTTCGCATATTGTTGGTAATAAAAAAGCGCAGCACCAGAAAATTGGCGTGCGCTTATTTGTTCTCTTATCCTGAAAATTAACCTTTGACAGCCCCTGCTGCCAACCCTTTTACGAGGTTCTTTTGGAAAAATAGGATTACTAAAACAATCGGAATCGTTGCCGAAACGGCCGATGCCGCAGCTAAAGTCAAGTGACGCGGATCTTCACCACCTGTAAAGCGGGAAATGGCAACAGGTAAGGTCCAATTTGTTTGGGTTAATAGGCGAACCAATAGGAATTCGTTGTAAGCCAACAGCAAAGAGAACAATGCCGTTGAAATAATGCCAGGCCACATAATAGGGATAATCACCCGCGAAAAGGCGGTAAATCGATTACAACCATCAACCATAGCGGATTCTTCCAATTCACGAGGGATATCCATGAAGAAACTACGCAACATCCAAATCGTAAAGGGCTGGTTCACCGCCACAAGCGTGATAATAACTAAGATGCGCGTATCAAGAAGATTCGTCCAGGTACCAATCCAATAGTAGGGCAAAATAAACGCAAGGCGTGGCAAAGCGCGGAATGCAAGAGCCGCAATTAAGATAACAACACTCGCAATCCCAGCATATCTTGCCAAAGAATACCCCGCCAAACAGCCAATACTAATGGAAATCGTCACTGTCCCGACTGTCACAATAATCGTATTGATAAAGTAATCGTAAAACTTTGCTGTATCCACTATTTGCGGAATTCCCCACAGCAAAAGGGCGAAGGACCCAACAACAAAAAGATAGATAAAGCTGTTTTTTGCCGGTATGTATTCAGCAAAAATGAGTAAACAGATTAAGATAACAACGGTCAGAAGAATAAAATAGGCAATAGTTGCCCCATTTTCAGGTACGGACCGGAGCCATAGTTCTTGATAATTTTCCCACGTTGGCGTGAAAAAAATCTTTGGTGTACGCGAATTTGCATCCCTTAGAGTTTTAAATGATTGAAGCGTAGTCCAGAAAAATGGAACGATGCTGTAGATTGCAAACAATATCAATGCTGCGTGTATAAAAATACGCCCAATTGGATTTTGAACTTTCTCCATGATTACCGCTCCTCAACCTGTTCTCGATACGCCTGTATCAAATTAGGAATTAAAACAACCATAATGCCTACAACCGTTAAAATTGCCATCGCGTTTGCCTTACCTAACCTTTGAACCACTGTTGCGGCTTGGAAGGTATACGTCATGACGGTGTCTGCCTTATAAATGGGGTTTAATTCGGAAAGGACGAAGACGCTATCAAAAACACGATAGGTATCCATAATTGAAAATAGCAAAATTAAAATCGTTAATGAACGTAAATGGGGGATGATGATGTGTCGAATTTTTTGAAGACGTGTCGCCCCATCCATCGAGGCCGCCTCAATTTGATCTTTAGAAAGGGTTTGTAAGCCGGCAAAATACACCACAAACGAAAATGGAGCCACATACCAAATCCCATAAATGATGATAAGTGTCTTGACTGAAATTTCAGTGTATCGAAACCGTGTATCTAAAAGTTCTTGATAAAGAAAAGTGATCAATCCAGATGGTTCAAAGAGTTGCTTAAACATTAGCGCCCCAACGACAGGGACGATAATGAAAGGCAACAAGAATATTGACATATAGATGCCCCGCGTAAAATTTGAAACCTGATCGAGTAGTAGGGCGACAACGAAGCCAACGATGATTGTTCCTGGTACAACGATAGCAGCATATAATGCAGTGAAGCGGAAGGATTGCCAAAATCGGTCATCTGATAAGACATCGATATAGTTTCGTAAACCAACAAATTGGGGGGCATTAATGTTGGTGAAAGTCATAAATTGCATGCCAAGCCAAACTGCCATCAGGAGTGGGACTACCATAAGCATGGTCATAACAAACATGCTGGGCGCTGCAAATTGAAAGAAAGTGCTCCGCTTCATATTTTCTCCTAAAATTAAAAACCCCTTAGGACTCTAAAGCCCTAAGGGGTCATAGACACTAAAACTTATCCGTCAATATACCCTTGGGCGGTTGCTTCTTCGATGTATGCTTCGGCAGCCGCATCAAGTGCTTCTTGCGGTGTTAATTCACCGGTTCCAATCAATGGTAAGAATTCACCTAATTTAGAGCGAACGATACCAACGGCTGGGTTCTTTTGGTAGATACCAACACCATCTGCGATTGATTGAACAGCGGCAGGTTGATATGGGCCACCAAATTGCGCTGCAGAGACGCGTGTTGCCATACCAACTTCAGCGGCATCTCGTTGACTGCGGGCATCAGCTGCTTCCATGATGATTTGGAATACGAGCTCAGGATCATTAGTGGTGTTCATTGGAATCATGTAGTAATCATTCCATGCGGTACCTGTACCCAATGCAGCACCTGCGCTAGCAAATGGAGCTGGAGCAAACTTAATGACGTCACCCAATTCAGTGCGTTCTGGATCTTGCATGTTGGCTGCACGGCTAGCCCACATTTGGGTCATTGGCAGCGTACCAATTTGCATCGCAACTTCTTGGTCATTCAAGCTAAAGGAGTAGCCACCATCGCCCATACAGGCATCGGCAACAGCTTTGAGCTGAGTTGCAGCTTCAACGCCCTCTGGTCCATTAAAGGTTGGCATGCCGGTAGATTCATCAATAAATTCACCACCGAGGCTACCAAGCATCGCAAAGAATTCAATTTCCCACGCCCAGCCAGCTGATAAGTTAACAGTGAAGGGGAAGTCGATATCGGTGTTGTCTAAACCTACAGCATTACACATGTCGATAACTTCATCGTAGGTGGTTGGAATGTCAGAAACGCCTAGCTCAGCGAGAAGTTCTTCATTGTAAATGAGGTGCAGGGTGTTTGCTACAATAGGTACACCATAGATGTTACCTTCGAAGGTAGCGCCATCCCATGCTGTTTGAGGAATATCACCTAAATTGTACTCATCCCAATATTTGTCAACGAGGTCGTTAAGTGGCATGAGCCATCCAGGGCCGCCCCATTCAGCAACTTGGCCATTCGCACCGTGTACGATGTCAAATGGAGAATCGCCACCTGATGAAAGGGCTAAGCGAACTTGCTCTTGAGCATCGGTAGAAGCTAAGAGTTGGGTGTTGACTGTGATGTTGTCGATACGATTACATTTGTCAAGCTCTTCAGCGTAGTAGTCAGTAATTGGGAATGACCAGCCAATCATATTGATTTCAGATGAATCTGCTGGCGCATCTAGGTTACATTCGGTTGGGTCAACGATAACCTCAACGACAACTTCTACTTCTTCAATAACTGTTTCGGTGATAGTTTCGCCTTCAACAACACGGGTAACTTCAACTTCAACTTCTTCCACAACGGTTTCGGTCACTGTTTCAGTTTCGGTCACAACGCGGGTTACTTCAACCTCGACGGTTTCGGTAACAACTTCTGGAGAACAGGCTGCTAAAACAAATGCGCCTGCTACCAATAGCAATAAATATGTGAAAATACGTGAGTTTTTCATTTTTGTTTTTTTCTTCTCCTTACTTGGAATTAAAAATTTGTTTAATTTAGGAATTTTTTTATTTAGAATCTTCGTTTTTGAACCTCCTTCAATTAGTGACTAGTGATTAGTGATTAGGCTTTACTTAATCACTAATTACTCAATTACTCCATGAATGACTAATCTGGTCGATAAAGCTGTTTTAAGAGAGCGAACTCATCAAAAAGTGTCCACTCATGCGTAAAACGGCCGTTTTCCACAATGTGATGACTCATGCCCATGATCCGTATTGACTTACCAGTGGGTTCACCATAGATACCTGGTCCGGTATGAGTTCCCTGCATCGTCCAGCGCGTCGCCGTACGATATCGGTTTGGACCTTCCTTTAGCGCACAGAAATGGTCGAATGTTACTGCTAAATCAGGGAATGGGGAGAGTAAAGATAAAACATACGTCCGGTAATGCCCTTGACCATACAGGCTGCGCCCAGACGCTGATTCACAAATAAAGTTTTGGGCGTGGGTTTCAGGAATTTTATTGAGCAAACGCCAATTCCAAATCTCATGAAGCGCATTCTTTACAAAAAGCTCAACGTTAAATTGACCGTTTGGATTCGGGGTGGGGGGGATAGGTGGTAATTGCCCACGCAAGCGGGTGGCCTCGCCAGGCACAACAAGCTTGTTTAACTGGTCTGATTCTTTTTCTGCCATACGACGCGCCATATCATGCACGTCATATCCAAGTTGATGGATTAACATTAGCTCATCACGAACGAGCCACTCTTCGTAAATGACATTATTTAAAACGGCACAATCTGCGACCGCTTTGTAGCTTACTTTTTTGCCGGTTGGTGGCCCATATGCCGTTGCGCCCAGGTTAATGCCCTCGTGAACTAATCGATGGGAGCTTAAGAAGCCATCTACGTCATTGCCACCCCAAATAACTTCATCAGCGTAAAGGCGGCGATTTGGGAAGGCGGCTTGGGCTTGAATCGTGGCTTCGATGACTTTATCACGGCCGTATATTGGTCCGCTTGACGTATGAATCGTCATATTGGTGCCGTAATAATCATAAAGAAGCCCAATGCCACCCTCTTCCCAAATCTCATGGGTAATGCGCACGATGTAATCCACTAAATCCACAAATTTTGGATCAAAGCCCCGCATGGCAGGTTTATCTGGCACGCTGTTTGCTGACAGCATGTGGGTAAGGTTCCCTTTGCTGTGCAGGGTAATATCGGTAGATGGGGGCGAATGAGTTTCTTTTAAGCTATTTGATTTTGCCATTCTTCTCTTCTCTGTTTCTCTTCGAAAACGATTTCGATTCGTTCAATAAAGTTCGTAAATTATGACTATACTTCTATTACTCAGCCTTGTGTTGATTGTCTGGGGCGTAGCTGGACAGGCAGGGTCTTTTGGATGGGTGGAAGCGAATTGTCTTCGATTCTTCGCAATAATGCATAAACGGATTCACGGCCGATTTCGCTCAGCGGCTGGGCTACAGTTGTAATGGATGGGGAGGTAAAAAGGGATAACCGTAAGCCATCAAAACCTGCTAGGGCGATATCTTCTGGGATACGCAGGCCACGTTCTAAAGCGGCCCGCTGCGCATCGATTGCTACAAAATCATGGAAGGCAAATACGGCCGTTGGTGGCTTTTGAAGGTCAAGCAAGGTGTTCATGGCGTGATAACCACTTAACGGCTCAATTTTTGTTTCAACCACAAGATCGGCATCATAAGCGATACCGGCTTTAGCTAGGGCGTCTTTGTATGCTTGAAAGCGGTCTTCATTGGTGAGACCCATAGACGGCCGTGTTGTAAAACCGATGCGGGTGTGGCCTAATTCAAAAAGGTGCTGCATTAGGGCAAGTGCCCCTTCATAATTATCTGGAGTGATGTAAGAGGCTAACGGATGGCGAACGCGGCGGCCAAGCACAACAAATGGGACGTTGGCCTTAAGCAGCATTTCAATCATCGCTTTTGGCACATGGTTCCAGACTAAGATGAATCCATCTACCTCTCTCGCTTGCACTAAATTAAGTAAGCTATCGGGGGAGTCGCCTTCATTGGTATACAAGACGATATTATTGTCATTTTGTTCGGCGGCGACGGTGGCGCCCACAATGATTTCAGCAAAGTAGTCGCTGATAAAAGTTAAGGCGTTATTGAATACAAAGCCAATTTTATCGGTTCGGCCCCGACGGAGATTGCGGGCAGAAGCACTGGCGCGGTATCCTAAATTTCGAGCGGTTTCTTGGACGAGGTCACGGGTTTCTTGAGACACATCATCATATCCATTCAACGCTTTGGAAACGGTTGAAACGGATACGCCTAGATGTTTTGAAATATCTTTGATTTTAACAGACATCACTCAACAAACTCTGAAAAACAATTATTAATAATTATCTGTTGCGATAGTGTAACGAAAACGATTTAGATAAGCGAGATAATATGCCGAAATCGTTTTCGTGTCAAATTCTCACAATATGGAACAAATTAGATTGGCTTAAAAATTGGATGCCCAGCGATTTTGACGCTTAGCCGGTACAGGCTTGTTGAGGCAGTGATGTACAATGATTTCATATCATTATCCCCAAAGCAAAAGTTGGCTGCGTGTTCTGGCATGAGCACAACCCCTAACGCTTCACCAGATGGGTTGAAAATATGAATGCCGCCCGGGCCACAGCAGTAGATATTATCTTGAATATCGATTTTCATGCCGTCTGGAACGCCCACTTTATCCCCTTTAGTTTCGGCAAATATACGGCCGTTTTCCAGCCTACCATCTGCTGTCACGTCAAAAACACGAATATGCATCCTAACCGTGTCATTAACAAACAGTTGCTTCTCATCCCGAGAGAAACACAAACCATTTGGCTTTGCAAAATCATCAACTAATAAAGTGAGTACCTTGGTTTTAGGATTCAGCTGATAAACACTACTGTAGGGCAATTCAGGCTCGCGCGGCACGCCGTATCCGGCGCTTCGACCAGAGGTTGGGTCTGTAAAATAGATGTTTCCATCGGATTTCACCACAATATCATTGGGGCTGTTGAGCGCTTTACCATCGTAATGGGTGGCAAGCACCTCATAGGTTCCGGCCGTTAAATCGGTGCGAGATACGCGACTGGTGGCGTGTTCGCAGGTGAGCAGGCGGCCTTGATGGTCATAAGCGTTGCCATTGGCCATGTAGCTATGGCGATTTCGCTTGACGATGCCCTCATCGGCTCGCCAGCTAAAAATTGAGTTTCCCAGAATATCGCTGAATAGGATACTTTGGTATTTTGGATGCCAGATTGGCCCCTCTACAAAATCAAATCCGGTGGCTAACTGCTCGAGCTCGACACGATTATCCAGTAACGTATCAAGGTCGGCATGCTTTTTTAAAAGTTCCATTATTTTTCCTTATCCGCTTTGTCAATCCATTACGCTGAGCCGCGAATGATCAATTCCCCTTGAAGCTGACGAATGGTGCTCTCGAGCGGTGGATTCAGAATGAGGGAAACGGCCGTTTTCACCATCAATTCAATCGGTTGGCTAATGGTAGAAAGGTTATAAGCGGGCCATTTAGCTGAGGGAATATCATCAAAACCAAAGACGGCCACATCCTGAGGCACTTGCAATCCAAGCTCGTTCTTAAGAGTATCCATTGCCCCCAGCGCCATAATGTCCGCGGCGCAAAAAATGGCATCAGGCTTAGTGGCTTGAGCCATCAAGCGTCTAGTTCCTAATTGGCCCGCGGCATAAGTGTAATTGCCGTCTACCTTGGCCAGTAACTGTTGATTGTGCTCCGCCAAACCTGCTAAAAAGCCTCTTTCGCGGAGGCGATTTGTTTCGGTATTTTCAATGCCCCCAATAAAGGCAATGTTTTGATATCCCTGATTGACTAAATAATGAGCTACCTGTCGCGTGGCAGCTTCATGGTCACAGCAAACAGCGTGCGCCTGCGACCCGTGCGCCACCCGATTAAACAAAACCACAGGGGTGCCAATGCGGATGCATTCGTTCACGACTTCGGTTGACGGGGTGGTGGAGGCAATAATCAAGCCATCCACTTGATATCCCATGAGCTGAGGGAGAATATCATCAACGGGCTGGTCGGGCTGTAGATTAAAGAGGAGGCTTTGCTTATTGTGTGATTGAAGAACGGCCGTTAGCTGCTCTATCACCTGTGGGTAAAACATACTTCCTGTCACATTTGCCATCACCACACCCACGATGTTGCTCTGTTTCGTGAGCAAGGTGCGGGCAATCGCATTGGGTTGATAGCCAAGCGATTGCGCCGCCTCTAAAATTTTAGCGCGCGTTGCCGGAGAGACTGGTGAATCCGGATCAAACGCCCGCGAAACGGTCGGTTGAGACACACCAGCCAGTTTAGCCACATCCTTTGATGTTGCCGGTTTTTCGTTAGCCATACGCTCTCTGAGAAGCGAGATCAGCACCCTGAGCCATCGCTTCTAATTTAGCCCAACAGATAGAAGGATGAATGGCCCCAAAACCTGCAAACGTGCCAAACCCACAGTCGGTTCCAGCAATGACTCGTTCAGGGCCCACAATATCTACAAAGCGCATAATCCGCTCCGCAACCAGTTCTGGATGCTCGACAAAATTTGTTGTTGTGTCTAAAACACCGGGAATTAAAATTTTATCTTCAGGAATATCTGCTTCTGCCCAAACCTGCCACTCATGAGCGTGGCGCGGGTTTGACGCCTCGAACTGAATCGCCTGTGGCTTTGCCTTCATTACAAGCGGCATTATCTTTTCTAAATTGATATCGTGATGGTGAGGCCCTTCATAGTTACCCCAGCACAAATGCATTCTGATTTGCTCAGAGGGCACATTTTCCAAAGCGTAGTTCAGCGCCTCAATCTGCATTTCTGCATTTTTGAGGAAAGTTTCGTCATCTTCATCCCGAAATTTGATGTGCCGCCCCATTGCTAAATCCGGACAATCAACCTGCAACAGCAAGCCCGATTCAGCGATGGTCTCAAACTCTGTTTTCATGACCTCAGCGAGTGCTTCTAAGTAGGATTCGTGGGTTTGATAAAATTCGTTTGGTTGGAAAACAGCCACAACACCCGGAGAGGCAGCATTCATGAAGCCTTCTTCAACGCCATGTTCTGCTAATGCCGCTTTCATATTGGCAATATCTTTTTTCAAGGGTTCAATATCTTTGAATTCAATGGGTCCTCGGCAGATAGGGCGATGGTATTTTGGCGTACCGCCTGCGCTAGCTAGGCGATCTCGATACTCGGGAAACTCATCTAAATCTTTGGGGGTAGCGCGAGGGGCTTCCCCAATTTCAAACCCCGTGAGGCGATGACGAATATAGGTAGCGTAGCTAATTTTGCTCATTTCTCCATCACTGGGAATATCGACCCTAGACCGTTTTTGCGCGGCTACGATTTCTGACACATTACGCGTCATCACTTCGTCATATTGGCTTCTTTGTTCAGCCGTTAAGGGGCCTTGATCTTCGGCAAATAGAAAATCAACTACCTCTTGAGGGCGCGGCATGCTGCCGACGTGAGTGGTCAGAATTCGTTTGGTACTTTGTTTCATATTTCCTCCTTTGCGGTGTAATTAGTAATTTACGCGTTATACATCTTCTCCAGCATTTCTGCATTTAATTGCTCAAAGTTATCTGGTTTGACCATACGGCCGTTTTCGTCCGACTTAAAGCCGTTTTCTTCCGCTTTGCGAATAACTTTTGGTGACCAATATGGGTCTTTTCCTTCAAATACCTCATGCTGCTCAAGCACCGCAAAACACCAAGCTGGTTCATCACCAATATTTTCAAATCCCCGATACAGGCCCGGTGGAAAAGAGATTAAATCCCACTTGCCTAAGATCACTTCTCCCTCTGGTTCACCATTAGGATCATTACCATAGTAAAAACGCCATTTCCCTTCTAGCGGTAAGAAAATCTCCACATAGTCGTGCGTATGGTAGGCTGGTCCATTCCCATTTGGCATCGCTTTAAACATACCAATCTGAAATTTGTGAGGCTGTGACAGCATGACTTCATAGTCGGGATTTTCACTGGCAGTATCCCCTACAACCGCATAATTAAGCCGGTGATGTCCGGGGATGAGACTGTCAATAAACATGAGGGGAATCGCTTTTTCTTTTGTGTAGTCGGTAAAGCGAACAACACGTTGCTCCATTTCTTCTGGTGAAACCTTAGGGTGCATTCTTAAATTCTCCTATATGGTGCTCAGCACGTCGACAAGCTAGCAATTTTAGGTTGTATGCTGAGGTGATTTGGGAAAAGATAACATATAATGCATACGTATGCAATGTGTAGGAGATGAGAGCAAATTTGGTTTGACGAGTATCAAATCTGTATTTTCATAAAGGTGCTTTTTTCAAAATACTAAAAATAAAGATGTTATTGCTGTGACCGATTTCTGAAAGTGTGATACTTGAGCAGTTGGACGCAGGTCAGAGTAGCCTTTAAATAACTTGCAAAACGAATCACTTTGACTTCTGTAATAATTTGAATTTCTATTGATTAAGCGTTGGGATTATTATTGCTGTTAATTAGCTTTTCTTGAGGGATGCCCATTTGCTAATTATGCTTGATGCATTATAATGCTTTCGAACTTTAAATTTTTGAAATTTTATTTTTCGAAAATAAGTCTCGTTTTCAAATGCTCATCTAATTGTTTCATCAAATTAAAAACCATTCTTTTTGTCCTCAAAATTATGATGAGTTAAGTGCTAAATAATTAGAATTATTTATAAAATAATTGCAAATCTCTAGGTACAAGTAATAAAGTGCCGCGCTTACTTTCTTAATAAGGAGTTTAGAGCAATGCAGTCAATACCTGATTTCTCATCACCATATAGTTATATAGGTGTTTTTTTACTTACCCTTGGGATTATTCTAATTTTGTCAGGAGTTGAAATCCTTGTTTTAGAAAAAATGAAGATTACCCCAGGAAAAAGAACTTGGATTGTGGGAATCTTAGGTTGTGTGTTAGGAATTGGTATCTTACTAATAAGCTCTCCCAGTAATTTAAACTCTTCAAATACGACTGATTTTGTACCGAGCTTAATGCCGTCGGTGACCCCAGAAACCCTGGATTTTGAACCTATTAGTGCCAATGAATATACACTTATTCCATTACAAGTTGGCAGAAGAAGTAATATCAATGACAAAGACGATCCAGATAAGAATTTGAGTCTTCGTGCACCTGAATTGATGGAAAATATCGAACTATCTTTAATTGATTCAATAGGTCAAGTCGATTTTAATGGACCTCAGTTCTGGTATGTGTTCGAACCTGAATTTATTTCAGCTTATTCACTAAAGGATAGCAATGGGGTTAGGTCACAAACATTCCCACAAGCGGTTGGAATTAGAACTAGTCCTGGTGCGACGATAACAATTCCACAAAGAGAGCCGACAATCTATCAAGGTAAATATTTAGCAATGGTCTTGTTTGCAGACGAAGATAGCCTAGCATTTGTTTACTCTAGAGAAGATGGGGTTGAAAATGGATATGCTATTTATTACGAGGGCATCCAAGTTGATCCTAACCTACTTGAACTATATGAAGAGAGCCAAGGAGACTTTTTGCCTGGCTTAGTAGCTGGGGAGCCAGTTGGATGGGCTTCTGATACTGAACTCATTATTTCGATTCGCCTGGATGGTGAATTTAAAGATGTAAGATTAAAAAGAGACTGGTGGCAAGGATTTGGGGGATAGTTATCGAATTCTAGTTTCTTTAATTTTTTATTTAACAATTTTCGAAAGGAGAAAAAAATGCCAGTTGAATCAATACCCTTTGGATTACAGCGTTTAGATCCAAATGTCCAAACGTGGAATTTTAATATTACTCATGATGGGGATTTAGAAGTTCGTTCTGATAGTTTGGAAGGTGGCGCAACTCGAATGTTGCTCAAGGATAGTGGTGCAGGTGAAGGTAACGTAGGAATTGGTACCAGGTTTCCTTCAAATAAACTTCACGTTGTGGGAAACATTTTTGCTACAGGGCTTATCTCCTCCGGGTCTGATGAACAATTCAAGCTTGACATTGAACCCTTGCAGCAGTCTCTTGCAAAGGTGCTGGATTTAAAGCCTATTTTCTATCGGGGTAACTTTGAGGAGTTTCCAGATAAGATTAGTGAAGGTCCACATATAGGGTTTATTGGTCAAGATGTGGTAGAGCTTATCCCAGAAGTGGTTTTTAATGACGATGATGG
>JBCCFD010000158.1:0-15253 GCA_039029915.1 Chloroflexota bacterium | reverse complement strand
TATCTGATGTGGGGCTAATGCTATCAATGTTAAATTGCACATCCAATGCCGCTTTTAACGCATTCCCATCCAATGATGTGGATGAAGAATAGTCTGTCATTTCATCACTCGTTTCATTAATCTTAAGCGTTTGTCCTTCACGGATTAAATTAACATCAGCAATGTTATTATCAACGGCAATTTGCTCAATTGTTGTATCGTATTTGATCGCTAAATCCCAGAGCGTATCTCCTTCTACAACGGTGTGAGTTAAGGCAGATGCAAATGGCACGATACCGATCGCTATGATTAGCAAACAGAATACAAATAGCTGTTTGGGGTCTTTCAACCGGGTTTTAAGTTTGAGCAAGATAGGTGTTTGTTTCTCGGCGACTTGACGAGAATTAGGGGGGGTATTCAATTTTTTCATTATTTTCCTCTCAATACGACACACAAATATACGAATACTGCGACTGATAAAAATTGCGCGTGAAATCTCAGCAACAATGTTTATTACTCTCAAAAGGTTTTGAATTTATTTTTGTTTGTTACCTTCAAAAGAAGAAACACACGAAAGAGTTAGGCGACAAACGGACGTTTTACGGCTTTTAAAACATATTCTTTTTCAAAAATAGATTTGGTGCTGAAACTACACAACTTACTTGCAACGACGAGAGTATAACATGAAGACAGGTCCTTTTTTATGTGAAAGAGTCGTGAATCTTTACATCGTTTACAACGTTACTCTGTCAGACGTTCTTGCCCCAACGCAGCAAAATTAATCAAATTTACTAGGATCAAAATCTAAAAATAATTCTATAATGAATTGTGAACAAGGTTGTTGTAGAGAGCCACACTAAAAACTTGACCTATTTTTAGTGTCTATTTGATAGTTTTCCAGCTACTAGAAAATGGCCTTTTTGTATCCTTTGTACTGTCAACTTGCTACGTAATTTGTGACCTGTCATCTGCACAAATGGAAGATTGAGACGGGTAATTCTTCTATTTTCCGCAGATAGAAGCGTTCCTATTTTTGGGTTTTTCAATGTATATGCTTCTGTTCATTTGGCATTGCCCATTCAGCAATGAAGGAGCCAATAAGTTATGTCTAACTTTGTGCCACAATTTATTTTATGCCGCTACGCAGCAGGCGAGAAAAACGGCCGTTTTCAAGCAGCCACCCTCTTCATTGACTTTGCCGGTTTTTCATCGCTTACGGAAAAAATGTTTCATTACGGGCAGACGGGTGCAGAAAAACTGAGCCAAGCGATCCAATTAAACTTTGCACCGGCAATTAATGCCGTGCAGCAGGCAGGTGGCATCATTCCACTGTTTGCAGGTGATTCATTCACCGCCATTTTCCCATCGTGTGATGGGTCTAAGAATGCCGAGCAAAACGCCTGGGCCATCATCCGACAAATCATGTCGCAAACATCATCCCACCAAGCCTTCAATGAAACGCCATTGATGGGGGTCAAAGTGGGGATTGCCCAAGGGGAAGTAAAATGGGGCATTGTGGGGGGAAAAACGGCCGTTTAAGTTACTACTTTCGCGGTGAAGCTATCGACGAATGCGCCAAAGCGCAATCCCTAGCCCGATCGGGGGAAGTCATTCTTTCACAGACAGTGATATCGTCCCCTTTTCAACTCAGCTACACGCCCATTGAAGCACCTAATTATTATCGCTTAACCAGACGACCAAACGCTTCGCTAATCCCAGTCACCAGACATCACGTCTCAAATCAACAAATTGCAAAATGGGAACGGCCTTTCGTCCCACCGAGCGTTCAAGCCTTTCGCCTGCAGGCAGAGTTCCGCACCATTGCCCCAATCTTTATCTCATTTCATCAGTTAGATACTCATCAAGCGCTTAACAGCTTTGTTTCTACGGTTATTCATCTAACAGACAGATACGGTGGCACTTTCAGTCAGCTAGATTTTGGAGACAAAGGGGGCGTTATCGTCATCTGGTTTGGTGCTCCTTTAAGCCATGAAAATAACTCAGAGCGAGCAGTTACCTTCTTAGTCGCATTACAAGAGTATGCTCAATTTAAGGATAAGTGGCGGGCTGGGGTAACCCATGGGCTTGTCTGGGCGGGCATCCGAGGGGCTCCTTCAAGAGACGAATATGGGGCGATGGGTAATGTGGTCAATACTGCGGCAAGATTGGCATTTAAAGCCGATTGGGGAACCATTTGGGTTGATGAAAATATTGCTGAGCAAGTACATCATCATCAAAAATTAACCTCAGTGGGTGATATTCAGCTTAAAGGGTTGATTGAAAAGACGGCCGTTTACCGCGTAACAACACAACCCCAGCAGCTATCAGCATCACCAAGCGGCGCCTTTATTGGTCGGCAATCTGAGTTAACATTTCTTAACGAAGCCATCAAACCAATATTTAAGAATCAGCTTGGGGGCGTTATTTATATCAATGGTGAGGCGGGTATCGGAAAAAGCCGGCTTCTTGTTGAATGGTTACGCCAAAATAGAGAACATATTCAATGGCTTAACTGCCCCGCAAACGACATCCTCAAACAATCACTTAATCCTATTCGTGCGGGGCTTAGTCAATATTTTTCAATCGCCCCGTTTCTTACGGTTGAAGAAAACCGATCCCGATTAAGATCAAAAATTAACGCAATAAAAACCACCCTAATCTCAACTTCCCTCCCCATATCAGACCGACTTATTCAATCATTGGAAAAAATAGAACCCCACTTTCAACAACTGCTCAATCTGCGGGAAGAAGGTGCTCATGCTTCCGAGTCTGATCCAAAGCTCCACTATCAAAATAGCCTCGACAGCATCACTACTTTTATCAAATGTCTTTCAATGATTAAACCATTAATCCTGTTAGTGGAAGATGCTCACTGGCTCGATCAGGGTACAAAATCCTATTTATCTAAACTCCCTAATGCGCTTCTTGATTTTCCCGTTGTCATTATTATAACAAGCCGACGGCTGGCCAGCGATCAACAGTTTTCGCTTGATTTATCCCAACATGTTCCCACTTCACACCTTTCATTAACACGATTATCGTCATCACAATCTGAAACGCTTATTAAGAGCCTAGCTGATCCAACCATCTTACCCAATACGCTGCACTATCTAAGAGAAAAGAGCAATGGAAACCCACTTTTCTTAAAGCAGTTAACCCACTTAATTAACGAAAAGGCAGATAACCAATCTCAAAACATGCTCGATTCTTCAGCCCTCGTTGAGCATCAAATCAACCCTCAATTGCCTAAAACCATCAACGATCTACTTGTCAGCCGCTTAGACCAACTGGAGCCAAAAACCAAGAAGCTCGTTCAATTATCAGCCGTCTTGGGCCAAAAGACATCTTCAAAAGTGTTGCGGGCATTTGCGGCCGAAGACCAAATTAATTTTGAGCAATGTCGAGAAACGGCCGTTCGTCAAAATATTTGGCGAGATACATCTAAGCGCGAATGCCATTTTGTTCATGCCCTCATGAGGGACGCCGCCTACATGATGCAGATGCAATCCCAAAAGCGTGAACTTCATCTGCAGGCCGCTCAAACACTTGAAGCATTATTTTCTCACGATCTCGAAAGCCATCTTGAAGAGATTGGACACCATTATGAATCTGCCTACCATTTAGGAGAAGACTCAGCCCTAAATACAGCCCTTCATTATCTACAATTCACCGCTGATGAAGCCATCGCAAAATACAAGAATTGGTCAGCTATTGATCATTTACAGCGAGCTCTTGCCATTTGTCCCGAACATGAAAATGAGCTGATTTTTTCAATAAAAGCCAAATTAATTAAAACTTATTCAATTCTAGGTGAGAGAGCAAAGCAAGCGGAATTATTCGAAGAATTAGAAGCCCAATTTAGTAAGTTCGACAGCTCAAAGCAAACAGAGTATCTACTTCTGTTTGCGGATTATTACTTCTATATTAGTCAATACGAGAAGTTGCCTACGATTGCCTATCAAGGCATTCAAATTGCTGAAAAAAATGCTGACACCCTATCTATCGGCAAATTTCACCTACGATTAGGTCAAGCGTATCATCGCCATTTACAATTTGATAAATCCCAAGCCCATTTTCAAAAGGCCCAAAAATATGCTCTTTGGCTTGAAGATTCCAATTTTTTAGCGCATGTTTATTGGGCTCACGGCAGTTTATATTTTGATTACAATAAATTTGAAACGGCAGAAAAATATTTCAAGCACGTTTTAAACATTTACACCAGCTCAGACAATCTATTAGGTCAAGCAAAGGCATTCAACGGACTGGCTGCCTCAAACGCCTCGAGGGGGAATTTTTCTCAAGCTAAAAAAGACTTTCTCACATGCCAACAATTAGCAAATGATATTGGCGATAAACATTTAAACGCTGTCTTGCTTGGAAATTTAGGAAGATTAGCCTTTGATTTGAACGAATTTGACGAAGCTGAGGAAAGATACCTGCAGAGCCTCTCAGTTTATAAGGAGGTTGGTGAACTTCATGGCGTCACACTAACCTACAACAATTTGGGAATGTTATTCAAAAAAATAGGTTACTTTAGAATCTCTAATCACTACCTGCGGAAAGGACTTGAACATGCAAAAAAAATTGTTTTTAAACGGGACGAGATAAAACTTTTAGGTCAATTGGCCGATAATGCCATTTCCTTAGGTGACTTTACGCTTGCTATGGAATTGCAATTAGAAGCAGTCAAGCTTGCCCAAACAACAGATTATGAACATCTAATCACACGGGCTAAAACAAGATTAGGGATTTGCTACTATCATCTAGGAGAGTTCGCTGAGGCGATAGCATGTTTAGAATTATCCTTGGATTATTGGATTAATCAGAATGAAGACAGATCTGACAATTTGTTAGAGGTTTTAGTTTATCTTTCAACCATTTTTTTCAAAACAAAGCAACTACAGCGAGCCAATGATTACCTTGCTGATCTCTTATTAAGATTTGATGCAAACGCTGTTTATGCATATGCGTCCCATCCCTTTAATATTCATTGGCTTTTGTATAAACTACTCAAAGAGATGAAGCACAAAATGGCAAACACCATTTTAGATGCTGGGTATCAGCAATTGCAGGCTATTAGTAGTCAAATTCAAAACCCAGAGTATCAAGACAATTTTCTTAATCACGTTACGATTCATAAAAATATCGTTTCTGAGTGGAGAATCGTTTTCTTGGAAAAAGCCCTTGTTTCGTGAATAATTGCCTTTGTGGCTAAGCATAAGGATCGAGTTTATAGTGAAGCACTTTATCAAAAAGTGAAAGATCGGCTAAACAACACGGCCGTATCTCCTCCCTTTCCCCACCTGTTCACACAAGAACAAAAACGACTGAAAGAACTCAAAAAAATGAAAAAGTTCCGCTTTCAGCTCCTTCACCGCTGGATGGTTGAGCGGTTTGCACCCTGCAAGGTCGCAGACATCGGTGGGGGTAAAGGGTTGCTAAGCTGGTTATTGCAGCAAGACGGATATCAAACCACCGTTATCGATCCAACCTATCAAACACTTCCATTTAAATACAAAGACATTCAGCAAAATAAGCAAATCAAGCTGAAGCCGAGTGATAAGGTCCGCTTTATTGCTAAATCGTATACGAAAGAGCTTGGAGAACATTTTGATCTACTAGTCGGAATGCATGCGCACGGCTGTAATGTGGCGATTATGGAAACGGCCGTTGCGACCGGCTGTGGATTTATTCTTTTTCCTTGCTGTGTGATTGATGAACCAGTTTGCCCGAACAACGGGTATGAATGGATTGAAGCAGTTGCTGATTATGCGAATTATTTAAACTTAGAAACGCACCCCTTTAAATTAAACTTTAAAGGGCAGAATATTGGTCTTTTTCATATCGGGAACTGTGAACTAATTTAGGCAGACTCGTGGCACGAACGTCGCAAAATCGATTCTAATTTGTTACAAATTGACGATGAAACTCATACCGTTGAATCACTTGATCAACAATAGGTGTATATTCGTCGTAATTATATTTTTCAACAGGATTTACAACCCGTAAAACCAAATCGTAAGTCGCAGAATCAATATCGCTAAAATATTCTTCAACAAGCTGCTCGTGAAGTTCTTCGGCCGTTTCAACATCCCCATCATAAACAGCAACCCCTAGTTTGTTCACCAAATCAAGCGCATCGTATCGCTCACGATCTTCAAACCATTCCTCCGCTGCATCTAAATAAAGCGGCTCATTAGGGGATTCTCCATTAATATCAGAAAATTTCAGGCTATAGTGAGTCACATTTTCTGGCTGTTTTGCATAGTGGAAAATGTCAAAGGGGGGCAGAATGCCAGATTGCCACATCACATTGAAAAAAAGTGCGTAGATGGCTAACATGGCAATGAGCATTGTTTGAAATTGATTGTTTGATGATCGTTTCACGGCGAGATCCTTCTGGAATAAGGTTTCGCAGAATAGTATATGTGAAATAAATCACCAAAATCTATAGGATTTTTGTAAATTTAACTCTATCTTAACTATCGAAACCATACGAATTGTCAACACCATCCGTTATTTCAGGTCAAAGTATAGAAGTTATTGGGTTGTTTGGTGCTGTTTGTATGCCATCCAAATACCTGCGATACCCCCCATCACCGTCGTCATAATAATCACAGCAAAGCGACCACCAAATTCAAACGCAAAATGACGCGCTTCCAATATAGATAGCACAACGGCGTATTGGATAAAGGTTGTTGGCATTCTTTTTATAATCTGACCTATCGTTCTACTTTCTTGCTTTCGCCGTAAAATTTGCCACCCAGTTAATGCGAAGGTGATTAGCAGGCCTAAAAAAAGAATGACGGCTATGCTTGGTTCCCTTACCGGACGAAAAAACCAGCCAAAATACAACCCAATCCCAGCACCAACCATTAAATGCCTTCCAATTGGAAATGTGGCTGGCTGTTTATCAGCTTTCTTCCTTTCTATTGCATTCATAATTTTTTATCTACCTCTATAAACTCTTATGTGAAAACCAAAATTTAGGCGAATTCTTTTTCAACAGGACTTACGCACCCTGAGCCTGTCGAAGGGTTAAGAAAATCACTTCGACAGGCTCAGTGACCGTTATTTGCGTAAGTCATATTCAAGATACTTTTTGGTTTTCACCATCTGAATTTCACATTTCCAACCATTTTTATTTCAGAATATTTTGTGAAATTCACATACTTCCTCTAAATTTTCTTCTGAAGTGTCATCTCTTCTACGTGAACCTGCTCTTTCAACTGGCTCACGCGATTGTATTGACCAACGGTTGTTCCGGGCTGCTCAGCCGTCGCCGCCCCGCAGGCCAATCCCCACTGGAACGCTTCTAGCTGAGGCATATCTTGGCTCAATGACCAAACTAAGCCACCCAAAAATGAATCACCGGCACCAATTGGGTTCTTTTCGACGATTGCAGGGGGAAATCCTCTCCAAATCTGCTCGCCAGAAACCAAGAATGCCCCTTTATTGCCTAATGTGAGGGCCACATTTTGGACACCCAGATATTGCATTGCGAAGGCACCTTTAATAGGATCTGTTTCACCTGTTATTTGCTCTAGCTCAGTTTCGTTTGGCTTAACCCAATGTGGGCCTGCTTGGCTCCCTTTTGCTAGTGGCTTGCCGCTGCTATCAAGAAAGATATTGGCCTTTCTCTTTTTTAATACGGCCGTAATTCGGGCATAAGCATCTTCAGGCGCACCTGGGGGCAAACTGCCCGCCAGCACCCACCAATCATTTGGCTTTGCTAATGATTCAATTCTGGCAATTAATGCCCTAAAATCGCTGTCTCTCAGGGCCGGTCCGGCTTCATTGACCTTTATATAACGGCCGTTTGTCACAATCGACACGTTGGTCCGCGTTTCTTCCGGCAACCAAACAAACTCTGTTCGAATACCCACCGCAATCAAACCATCCTGCAGCATTTCACCGCACTTGCCGCCTACAAACCCAACAGCCACCGATTGCCCACCCAAGCTGCTAATCATTCGGGAAACATTAAACCCTTTCCCGCCAAAATCAACTTGAGAGCGAGAAGCCCGAAGCACCTCATTTTCAATAATCTCGGAAACGGTTAGCTCTCGATCAAGCGCCGGATTCAAGGTAACGGTATAAATCACGCGGCTGGTTCTCCGTTTCCATGAAATTCATTAAACAACGCTTCTTCAGCTGCGTCAGTCCACAAATCATTCGGGCCAAGATGTTGTCCAATTTGAGGGAACTGCTCATTGAGTTCATCCAACCCAACTAATGGGAACTCTGCAATTTGTGGAAAGATGACAATCTTGCCAGGGTATTTGCTTTCCATCATCGCCACAATGCCTTCTTGGGCAGCATTCATACCCCCAATCGCGGCAACGGCTCGACCCGGAGATAAGGTGCCCTCCATCGCGCGGTGCATCACAGCCGATTGATCGTCAATTGTTAAGCCGCTCGTCCCCGTGAGCTGAGCATTATGTAAATAAACATCGCTCAAATTTAGTGGAGACATGGTGCCATTCGGTACACCGGCAAAAAGTACCAGCATGCCATCTGAATTCATTAATCGGTTGCCCTCATCCATCAACGAAGCAACCGGCACACAAATGACAACATCGTCCGCCCCTTGGTTGTTGGTCTGCTCCATAACCAGTTCTTCAAGAGATATATCGGTATTGGTGGGGTTAAAGGTTATTAAATGACAATCATTTTCAGCGGCCAGCGGAGCAAATCGGGTTTGAAGCGTGTCTAGCCGCTTTTGATTAAGCTCCGTGGCAATAATCAAGCGGGGGCCTTGCGGTAATTCAATGGCTCGCTGCACGTGCATTTGGCCCATTGGCCCACCCGCGCCAACAATAACGGCCACGCCATTAGGGTGCAAATCACATCGATTACGCGCTTCGCCATATGATTCGGCCATATCATCAGACGTGGTGCCCACAAAAGCAATGTAGTCATAGTGAAGGCGCCCCACGTCGGCATCAACCAAGCCATCCAGCGGCTGGGTTCCCACTAAATTAAGGGTGCCGCGACGCGCAATTTGCTTACTTAAGGTATGAATTTGCGCCGCATTTTGAGGATTGAGCATGATGATATCATCAAACCCCTTTCCGTCTGCTAGTTCTTGATTGAGTGTCGCATATTCTTCGGTCGATACCCCGTTACGGACAACTAGGTCAGCACCTGTTTTAGCAACCAGCTGCTGAATTGAATCGTTGACGTCGGTCAAAATAATAGTTTTGGCTCGATCCAAGAATCGAGACATTTTGTACACGCGACTATCGTCTGCTTGACCCACAATCCACAAAATGCCGTCTTGTTTCGGTTCAAGCCGTCTTCGCTGTGTATAAGCGGCCAGCACACAGCCCCAAGGCTCTAGGAGAGCTGTTTCGGCATAGCCTAAGTTACCTTCAAGCGGTAACACACACGCCCCAGCATCTGTTTCAAGAAGCTCATTCCCAATGAGATGATACTGGATTAATCCACCGGGAACTGTGTAACCGTATGCGGTTGATAGCCCGTTTTGATAGGCGTCCGGCTGAATGGCTAATCGTTGGCCAACTTGGTATTGCTCGGCTAGGTTTTGGCCAACTTCAATGATAGTAACGGCCGTTTCATGCCCCAGCCGAGTTGGTTCAATCGCTAAATCTCGATTATATAATTTGGGATGTTCACCTCCGAGACGAATAAGCTTTACATCAGAAAAACACATCCCGACAGAATCAACCCTAACCAGCATTTGATCATCGTTCGGCTTTGGGAGGGGAACTTCTTCAAAACGGCCGTTTCGGCCGATGTTTTCGACCCCTTTGCCATACATGTTCCAAGCTACATTATCAGTAGCTGGCTGGTCAGAAAGGGTCTGATATGCCTCAAATTTTGTTTTGTTCATAAATGGTTGTTTTTATGGAAGGCGATACAGGCCCGCTTCATTAGCATGCCAATTAAGATAAACATGCTAATGAAGGTTTCTAATTCAAATCAGGAAAGCAAGCCTGTCGCTTTTCACTTATACTAATTTGCGAACGGCTTCCGCTGTGGCACACATCAACGCTTTTTGAGCGAGCTGATTTGCATCAGCAAGCGCCAGCGTCCTAACCTGTGCCTTAACATCTGGAATCGCGTTCATGTTGACGCTAAGTTCATCAACACCCAAGCCAACCAAAATTGGCAGGGCTTGGGGATCAGCCGCTAGCTCCCCACAAACACCAACCCATTTACCCGCTTGGTGCGCCGCTTTAACCGTTTGGTCAATAAGTCTCAAAACAGCTGGATGCAGTCCATCCGATTGTTTCGCCAAAGTGGGGTGCTGACGATCAATGGCTAAGGTGTATTGGGTTAAATCGTTTGTCCCGATGGACACAAAATCAAGATACGGTGCAAATTGATCAACCATAAGGGCAGCGGCCGGAACCTCAATCATCATTCCAATTTGAGCTGGCAACTCGTTGAGCTCGTTCGCTATTTCAGTGACCATCTCACGCGCCTTAATTAACTCAGACACATCAGAAACCATTGGGAACATAATTAGAAGGTTGCCAAAAGCTGATGCCCTTAGGATAGCTCGAAGCTGGGTTTTGAAAATTTCTGGGTTTGTTAAGCAAAGACGAATACCCCGCTCACCCAAGAATGGATTCGCTTCCTCGCCAACAGAAAGATACGGCACAGGTTTATCGCCACCGATGTCTAATGTTCGCACAATGACGGGCTGATTTTTCATAGCCACAACAATCTGCTTATAGCTATCAAATTGGAACGCTTCAGAGGGGGGTTCCGTTTGTTCAAGGAACAAAAATTCAGTACGCAACAGCCCCACACCTTCTGCCCCTAACTCATAAGCGGTTTGGGCTTCACTCGGTGAACCAATGTTTGCCACGACTTCTACGCGATGTCCATCTTTGGTCAGGGCAAGCTCGGACGATTTTTTACGAGCTTCAGCTTGTTTTCGTTCTAACGCCGCCAAACGATTTTGCGCCGTTTCCAATTCGTGCTTTGTCGGATTGATGGTGACGACACCATCTTTCCCATCCAAGATGATGATGGTGTCATCAGGAATGGCTTCAATTTTCTCACCTGCGCCAACGACGGCAGGGAGCTTGAGGGCTCTTGCTAGAATAGCCGAATGGGCCGTTGGACCACCGGCAGAGGTTCCAAAACCCAACACTTTGTCTCGGTCAAGAGAGACGGTCTCAGACGGTGTCAAATCATCTGCGATGAGAATAAACGGCCGTTCTGGGTAAACAACTTGGGCTGACCCAGCGCCTAATTGAGTTAAAATCTGATTTCCTATGTCCCGAACATCTGTAGCCCGACCCGCTAAAGTGGCGTCAGATAAACTGGCAAGCTGTTCAGCCTGCTCGTCAATCGCGATTTGACACGCTTCAGCAGCAGATTTTTGTTGTTCAATGCCCTTATCAACTGCGTCTTGAAGGGCGGGATCATTTAAAATTTCTAAATGCGCCTCAAAAATTTCCGCTTCTTCAGCCGTCAAAGTTTGGGCAGCCTGGGCCTTCATATTATGAATATTGGCATCTACTGCTTTTACAGCCTGTTGAAACGCCGCTTTTTCTTCGGGTATGCCTAGGAACGGCCGTTTTTCGCCGGCTGCCTGTCGCTTAAGCTGAAAGACTGGTCCAATGGCGATGCCAGGCGATGCCGAAACCCCAAGGATTTGGTTTTCAGCAACGGCTGGATTCAATGGCGGCGCATCTGAATGCCCATTCGTCAAATTAGGCGATGATGCGGCATGGGGTGCATTCGCATGTCCGTTTGTTGCATTAGGAGCAGATGCGGCATGAGGCGTTTCCCCAAGACCGGATGTAACGGCCGTTTCAATTTGAACGGCCGCTTCTTCTTCATCTTCTCCATCAATACAGACTGTGATTTCACCCGATTTTTTAACACCCAGCTTCAAAATGCCAATCATACTTTTGGCATTAACTTCTTTTTCGCCATGCTGAACAGAGATTTTAGATTGGAAAGTTTTGGCGAGGTTCACCAATGTTTTTGCAGGGCGCGCATGAAGTCCTGTTTCATTTTGAATAACAAGCGTTAATTTTTTCACAGTTCAATACCTTCTAGCGATGGAATCTTTTGTTGCCAAGCACAGTCAAATATATTTTGATGGAAACGAATCGATTTGAGCTGTACTTCAAAGTGGAAACACACTTAGGCATCCATCTCAGGTTGACGGTTAAGTAGATTTAAAATCTCCTCAGCCGTTGCTGTTTGGCCCAACGTCAGCGCAATATCTTCATCTTCAACGACTTCAGCAAGGTTGGTCAAGATGCCCATATGTTCATCAGATGCCGCAGCAATCCCAATAACTAAATGCGCTTTTTCATCATCTTCCCATTCCACACCATTTGGTAATTGCACAACGGAAATACCCGCTTTTTGGATATATTGAATGGATTCATGGGTACCGTGTGGAATAGCGACGCCGTTACCGAGATATGTTGACATCGTATTTTCACGAGCGTGCATGCCCGTCACATATTCTTGGCTAACACAACCGCTCTCAACGAGCAATTGTCCAGCTTGCCGAATTGCGTCTTCTTTAGATACGGCCGTTGCTCCCACCGTGATGCGTTCTAATGTCAAGATTGCCATTTCACGCCTCCACGGTGTTGACAATGTCGCCACCTTCCACAAATGAATTGACGAGCCTATCAAAAGCTGGGTCATTCAGAAAATGCTTAAACTTCACGATCACAGCGTCAGGCGCTTTTCTTCTGACAACCTTCGACAAACCTTCATGAACAACCACAACTTTTGCAGTTTCGGGAACATTTCGGGCCGGTTTGTGAATAACTTTTACGCCTTGTACTTTTGCTTTCTTAAGTTTCTTTTTGATCGAATTCACAACCATTAAGCTTGAGCCCATTCCCGCTTCGCAAGCCATAATGATTAGATTGACATCTGATGCGTTAATTGATTTCGTCATGATCATGTTCCTTTTTTGAGTGACAAGTGATAAACAACCTTTGTACTCACTTACCACTTGTCACTTTATGTAAAAACCAAAAAGTAATTTGAAAACGAAAGGGTTGAATTTTTGGTTTTTACTCGGTAAATCACACAGGGTGATTTGAAATAATGTGCGTTGAAATGGTGTGATTTACCGAAATGTTTAAAACTCAACAAATTCTTTATGTCAAGCCAGGAACACCATCTTCCATCACGTCTTCCATTTCTTCTGCATCTTCAGCAGTGACGGGACGGAAGCGGAGAAGGATGACGCCAATGACGGCAGAAACCGCCGCTCCTATCAATACACCAGTGAGAACAGCGAAATGTTGACCTCTTGGAATAACGGCAAGATAAGCAAAGATTGACCCAGGGGATGGGGTCGCTACCAAACCAGCATTTGTAATTGTGAACCACAGGTCTGCGGCAAAGCCACCACCAATCACTGACAAAATCATAATTGGATGAGCCAAAACGTATGGGAAGTAAATTTCATGGATACCACCCAAGAAATGGATAATCATCGCGCCAGGTGCCGATTGCTTCATCAACCCTTTACCAGCAACCCAGTAAGCAACGAGCAAGCCCAAACCAGGACCTGGGTTCGTTTCTAACAAGAAGTGGATAGCGCGACCAGTTTCTTCAGCTGCGGCAACACCTAACGGAGCCAAAACTCCGTGATTTAGCGCGTTGTTCATAAACAGAACTTTAGCTGGTTCGATAACTAATGCGGCTAATGGCAATAAGCGAGCGCTTACCAAACCATCAACGATGCTACCGAAGAAGTTTGTGATACCTTCAACGATTGGACCAATGATAACCAAAGCAAGCATGGCTAAGATAGTGCCCAAGATACCAGCAGAGAAGTTGTTGACGAGCATTTCAAAACCGACTGGAATGTTATCTTCCAATGCATCATCGATTTTTTGCATGAGCCAACCGCCCAACGGACCCACAATCATAGCGCCCAAGAATTGAGGGATTTCAGACCCAACAATAACGCCCATTGTTGCAATAGCACCCATTACACCACCGCGGGTGCCGTGAATCATACGACCACCGGTGTAACCAATCAAAAGCGGTAGCAAGTTAAGAATCATTGGCCCAACGAGCTCAACGAATGTTTCATTTGGAATCCAACCAGTTGGAATAAATAAGGCGGTGATTAAACCCCAGGCAATAAATGCACCGATGTTAGGAATAATCATCCCAGCCATAAAACCACCAAATTGCTGTAATCTTTCTCTCATTGTAAGTCTCCTTTATTGTCCTTCCTTAGAGATTGTGACACCCTTTCCTCTTCAATTTAAAGGGTATCTGAACAGATTTACTTAGGGTTTTTCTACCTCGAGGCTCCCATCGGGAGAGGGCGATTCTTTCATCACCCTCTCCTTCAAGAAGAAAGGAGGGAGGAAAACCTCACAGATTCTTAATACTCAGTCGGGCGATCTGAGTAAAAATACAAATTAGGTCAATCACGCCAGCCAGTGAGTGATGCGCGAAATATCTTCGGGCAAAAGCTGGGGATGTACTTGAATGATGTCAACGGCCGCTTCCACTCCGCTTAGCGGCACCGTCGTAATAACCAAGTCAACATCAAGCAATCGTTCTGAGTTCACTTCCCGCACAGAAACAACTGTCACATTACCAAGTCGCGGGAAGCGAGCTTTTAATCGAGCCATCAAAAGCTGAGCTGTCGCCATACCGCTTGGGCAAACAACAACAACTTCGCGCAGTTGATTTGGGCGTTCTCTGATGTAGGCGGCTCGCAGTAATAATGCGAGGTTTGTCACATCAGTTGGCAACAGTTTGACACCGATTGAAAGATAAATTTCTTCGGCGAGATGTCCGGCCAGTTGATTTTCGAATGCGTATTTTTCGTTGGACAGCGTGCTATTTTGCACAAACATTGGTGTCCATACGCGGAATCTTTGACGATGACAAGCCGGTAGCACGTTTGCAATTAGGCCATTTCTAAGCGTAGCATCATGCGACAGCTCAGCCATTTCGTAGGCTTCACCAATTGTTTGCATCATCATTTCGATTAGGTCAGGAAAACGGCCGTCGCTTTCTAGGTCACCGGGATAACGATCGCTCTTACCACATGCGAGTAGCAACATCGCAATCATGGTTGTTTCGGCAGACTTAAACTGAACGTCAACCTCTGTATTCAAGCTCGCTAAAATCTGTTGGGCTACCGACCAAACAGGATGCTTTTCAAGCCCGAACTCTGAAATATGATCAAAGTTCAAAAACAAATTTTCATTCATGCGGTAGGCTTGTAGGGCAATTAATAATGCCAGATGCAAAACGGCTTGGTCAGAAAAGCGCCCGCCTAGAT
>JBCCFD010000157.1:0-15306 GCA_039029915.1 Chloroflexota bacterium | reverse complement strand
GTTCAAATGCTCGGGGAGAAGCCTAAACAAACGGTTTACTCGCCCCTGGAAAAGAACGACCATCCGGAGTTAGATACTTCCGAACTGCTAGAACTTCCTTCCACTTAAGTGTTCCGAAGTTTCTAAATTGAAAACCTTTTTAGATAAAAGTTTCGGAACCTCGAGGAAACGAAGTTTGTAGTCTTCGTTTCATTCAAAGCAGGAACTTCGTTTCACTTAAAGCAGGCTAGCGCTTGAAATTCTGCCTTCCTTTGCAGAAATTTTCAAATTCAGCCAACACATCCATTAGCACCTATCGCAAGTTTATATGAAAAACGAAACTTTTATCAAACAATTTTTAATCCGCGCCTTCGACAATTTAGATGACTGGATTGCCTCAGAAATTGAAAATATTAGCGAACCATTTATTAGGGCAATTGTCAATGAGGCCATACAAACGGGCCGAGAAGGTCAATTAGAAGAAAGCTACCTTATTTTAGAGCAATTAACAGCGGTTGTTGACGCAATGAACGAACCATTTTGGATGGGGCTGATTTGGCAAGCTAGAGCCATTCTCTTGAGTGATTACGAAAAATTTGATGCCTCTTTAGAAGCGACCACCCAAGCTGTTAAAGTTTACGAAGTACATGGAACACCATTTTATATCGCCGCAGCAAAACTTAAAGCAATAAGGCCACTTGGGCTGCTAACAAGAATCGATGAAGCGATTGAAATTGGGCACTGGATTCGAGAAGTATTTGAAAAAGAAAAGTTCACATTGGGACTTGCCCAAGTAGCAAGCCAATTAGGGACCGTCTATTTAGTTGCTTGGCAAAACAACGAGGCATCTCTTGAGTTGAAAAAATCACTCAAATTATATTTGGATTTAGATATGCCCCTAAATGCTGCCTTTATAAGACATGATTTGGGGGTCATTGCCTCGAGAAACGGCGATTTTTCATCAGCCGAGCAATATTATACTCAAGCAACAAAATGGATGGTTGAATCAGGTGATATTGCCGGTCAAGCCAAGCTCCAGCTTAATTTGGCTGAAAATTGTTATCGCCTAGGTCAGTATGAACAATCGTTTTCATACTTGTTGAATACCCAAAAATTGCTTGAACCATATCCAGAATCTCCTGATAATGGCCTTCGAGATTTAATCCAATCGCGTATTCACCGAACACTTCATCAATATTCAGAAGCTGAGCAGCTACTAGAAAGAGCGCTTAAAACTTTTCAAGCGACCAATCATCCTGTAGATGTCATTGAATCGATGCTAGACCTTATACAATTAAAGTTTGTATCAGGGACACAAGAACATTTAGCGGAGAGTTTAGAGCTGCTGGAACAATTAGAAATTGAGGTAAAAACCATTGATGCTCCTTTTTTTACAGCTTGGGTCTTATTAGAAAAGGCAAAAATGTGGAAAAAGCTAAATCATTTGGATGAGGCCATTAATTTAGGAACTCAGGTACAAAAAATATTCCAAGCGTCGGACCTAGATATGCAACTGGCTTACGTTAACGCTTTTTTGGCAAGCTGTTTAACGGCGCAACCTAAAAAGGCTTCTAAAATGTTTCAAGGCATTTTAGATAATTTTGGCGATACTGACCCAATATTAGCCATAGAATGTCATCAAAATTTAGGAAGGTTATCTGCAAACCAAAATCAATGGGAAAAAGCTTTATCTTTTTTTACCAAAGCAACTAACTTATTAGATATTGTTCGTCGAGGATTAAATACCCATTTATCCCAAGCCGGCTTTTTAGAAAGTAAAAAAGATATTGCTGATGGGATACTCTTGGCCGTCCACAATCTCCCAGATAGTCAACGCCAACTACTGACCTGGATTGAACGATTTAAGGGGGGTGTTTTAAGTGATTTGCTTTCTCAACAGCCTCCGGATCGTTCTCTCAACAAAGATTTGAATCAATTACTCACCTTAAGAGAGCGGTTAATTACCCAATTAGATTTGCATTTATCCGCTTTACAGGGGGGGCATGAAACATTGGCTACGGCTCAACAGGGTGCGTTTTTAGCCGCTCATAATAATTTCCAATTATCTTCAGCCGCAAAAATTCGGGAGCAACTGCTGAGCATCAACAAGCAAATCGAAGCGTTCCATGATCCTGCTTATCATTGGCGCGCAGGCAATACTATTTCAGCAAAAGACCTTCAAAAACTTCTTGATGAACAAACGGTTTTTATTGCCTATTACAGTATTGACGATAACCTTTTTGCGGTTTCGGCCACAAACAACAAAGATGATATCGTCGTTCATCCATTACATTGTTCTGTCAAAGAAATTTCCGAAAAGTGGCAAAGAATTCGCCAACATTTACTAAAACCCAACCAGTCAAGAAACGCCACCCAAGCCCGCCTAGCTCACCTTTGGCAATTACTGATTGCGCCTCTTGAAAGTCGTCTGGCGTCCAAATCGCGGTTACTTATTTCTCCGCATCAGACCTTATTTCAAATTCCATTTCCCGGATTGTTTAATCAGGCAAGAGAGCGATATTTAATTGATGACTGGACGCTACAAATTGTCCCGAGCATGACGGTATTGTCGCTTTGTCAAAATCAAATTCGCACCAATCACTCATCACTTATCGTTGGCTACCCAGCTAAGCCTGATTCTCCTAATTATTTACCCTTTGTTGAGAAAGAGGTGCTTGCGTTAGGTCAGGTTCTTGACCAAACGAGTATTCTTCTTGGCGAAGAAGCTACGCGAGAAAACGTTTTGCAACAAATGCAAGGAAAGGCACTTGTCCATCTTTCAGGACACGCAATCTACAATAGCGACTTTCCATTAGAGTCGGGGATGCCTTTAGCAAACAATCGGTGGCTTCGAGCATCTGATTTATATTTACAATTTGGGACGCTCTCAGGGGCCCTTGTTGTTCTAAGCGGGTGTGAGACGGGGCGCGGTCATCTTTCTGGTGCTGAAGTGATTGGGTTAAATAGTGCATTTTTATATGCTGGGGCAAGCGGGGTTGTTTCTGGCTTGTGGAAAGTTGATGATGCAGCCACCGCTCTACTAATGAAGGAATTTTATTTTCATTTGAGTCGTGGGGAAGACACGGCCGTTGCGCTGCAAAAAGCACAGAAATTTTTAAACACACATGAAACGTTTTCTGCCCCCTACTATTGGGCTTCGTTCAATCTTACGGGTGACAGAAGCCACGCTATCAGCTTCCGAGAATAAGCGATTATTGGCAAAAAAGCCTAAATAACCTGTGTGCATCTTCTAATCCCGCTTGCCTATTCCCAGACCAACTCGTAAAATAAAAATAGTTACTGTTTGGGTTTACAATTTATAACTGTTCAAACAAAACGGCCGTTCGGGAGAGAATCACTTTAGTGATTAGTGATTAGTGATTGGTGATTAGTAACAGGTACTAGCCACTATTCGCTACCCACTACCCACTCTACTGGTCACCGAAGGTGCAAGCTGTTGTCAAAACGGCGAAACTCTCAGGTAAAAGGACCGAACGGCAGGGTAACTCTGGAAAGTGCAAGCTGTCTGCAAAGACAGCCAGACGCCGACGGGGCAAATTGATCGTTGGAAGCAACGTTTCAATGAATCTCTCAGGTTAATGACAGAGGACGCTAAGCATTACTGTCTTGCTGTGCGTCCTCTTTAAGTTTAAAAGCGTGACGCTAAGCAAAGAGAAGGAGATAAAAATGAATATTCCAGAAGATTTGAAATATTCTGCGGAAGACGAGTGGGTACGGGTTGACGGAGATGTCGCCACCATTGGGATTACTGATTATGCTCAGGATCAGCTCAATGATATCGTTTACCTCGAGCTTCCAGCAGCAGACGATTCATTTGAAACTGGCGAAACCTTCGGCGTTGTCGAATCCGTTAAAGCGGCTTCCGATCTCGTTATGCCCGTCGGCGGCACGGTGATCGAATCAAATGAAGATCTGGTTGACGCCCCAGAATTGATCAACAGCGACCCTTATGGGGAAGCATGGATGATTAAGGTCAAAATCAGTGATGCTTCGGCTCTCGATAATCTGATGGATGCGGCAGCATATAAAGCAAATATTGAATCACGATAAAATAATATTTATTAGAAATTGGTAATTGGGAAGCTTTTTAGGAGTGCTTTGGTTTTCTATAAGTCTCCACAAGTTCAGCTAAGCGCTGTCACAAAGATCCGAATTATTTTTTTACCAATCACCTAGTTTTAAAACAACTAAATACCGGAGGCTAAAATGGCTACAAACACTAACCCCCAAACAGTAGCCAACCAATCTCCACAGTCGAAAGCACAACTATTGCGATCGATTGACCACTTTTTGGGCCGTCACATCGGCCCAACCTCAGAGACAATCCGGCACATGCTCGAAGTGCTCGATTTAGAGTCTGTTGACCAGCTTATTGATCAAACAATTCCAGAAGCGATTCGGATAAACGGCCGTTTATCACTCGCTCCCCCCCTCACTGAGTCAGAAACGTTCTCCCATCTCAAAGAAATCGCCTCAAACAACAAAGTCTACCGCTCCTTTATTGGTATGGGTTACAGCGACACACTCACCCCCGGCGTTATTCTGCGAAACATTATGGAAAATCCTGGCTGGTATACGCAATACACACCTTACCAAGCTGAAATTGCGCAGGGTCGTCTTGAGGCATTGCTTAACTTCCAAACGATGGTGACCGATTTAACCGGCATGGAAATTGCCAACTCTTCGATGCTAGATGAGTCAACATCTGCGGCTGAAGCGATGACGCTATGCCTACGGGCACGAAAGCGTAAATCAAACGCCATGACCTTCTTCGTCTCTAAGGATTGTCATCCCCAAACCATCGATGTTGTCCAAACTCGCGCAGAGCCAATTGGCATCAACGTCGTTGTCGGTGATCACACCAGCTACGAATTTGGGGAAGACGAAACATTTGGCGTCTTGCTCCAGTATCCAGCCACTGATGGAGACATTTTTGATTACGATGCCTTTTGCCAACAGGCTCACGAGGCAGGGGCGTTAGTCGTCGTTGCCGCTGATTTATTGTCATTAACATTGCTGAAATCGCCCGGCGAATTTGGGGCCGATGTGGTCGTGGGCAACTCGCAGCGATTTGGCGTGCCACTTGGGTTTGGTGGCCCACACGCTGCCTTCATGGCCACGAAAGAAAAGCATAAACGAATTTTGCCGGGTCGTATTGTGGGTGTCTCGGTCGATACCCAAGGCAATCGCGCCCTGCGCTTGGCGCTCCAAACGCGCGAACAGCATATTCGTCGTGATAAAGCAACGAGTAACATTTGCACAGCACAGGTGCTTCTTGCGATTATGGCATCTATGTATGCGGTTTATCACGGACCGGACGGGTTGAAATTGATTGCTCAACGGGTGCGCTTATTAACGGCCGTACTCAGCAGCGCTCTTCAGCAGCTTGGCTACACCGTCAATGACAACCCCGTCTTTGATACCCTCAAAGTAAATGGCGGCCCTCAATCATTAGACACAATTCATGAAGGTGCCGACCAACACAAAATCAACCTGCGTCATTATGAAGATAGCGTCGGAATCGCTTTAGATGAAACCACCTCTCTCGCCGAAGTCGAAACAATCCTCAGCATCTTTGGTGCAGGTGTGGGTCAATTTGACCTGCCTACCATGGCTGAAGGGATTGAATTAGATTACAGCGACGAATTCCAGCGTACTTCTGATTATCTCACGCACCCTATTTTCAACAGCATCAGTTCTGAAACGGAAATGCTGCGCTACATCTTTGCCCTACAAAACAAAGATTTATCGCTGGCCCATTCGATGATCCCGCTAGGCTCTTGCACGATGAAGCTGAATGCTACGACTGAAATGGCGGCCGTTACCTGGCCAGAATTCGGTGGCATTCACCCCTTCGCCCCTGATGAGCAGACGGTTGGCTACCGCCAAATGTTTAACCAACTTGAAGATTGGCTAGCCGAAATTACCGGCTTTGCTGGCATTTCCCTCCAGCCCAATGCCGGGTCTCAAGGTGAATATGCAGGTCTCTTAGTGATTCGCGCCTATCATCTTGACCGTGGCGACACTCATCGCAACATCTGCCTTATTCCTAGCTCTGCACACGGCACCAATCCGGCCAGCGCAGTCATGGCGGGCATGAAGGTTGTGGTAACGGCCTGTGACGAAGACGGCAATATCGATGTCGATGATTTACGCGCCAAGGCAGAACAGCACAAAGATAATCTGGCCGCGCTCATGGTGACTTATCCATCAACCCACGGTGTGTTTGAAGCACCCATTAAAGAAATTTGCGAAATTGTGCATCAAAATGGGGGCCAGGTGTACATGGATGGCGCTAACATGAACGCGCAGGTTGGTTTAACCAGCCCCGGCGAAATTGGTGCAGACGTCTGTCATCTTAATTTACACAAAACGTTCTGTATTCCTCACGGTGGGGGTGGGCCAGGCATGGGTCCCATCGGTGTGGCGGCTCATCTGGTTGATTATCTACCGGGGCATCCCGTCGTTGCAGGCGTTGGTGGTGCCAAAGCGATCGGTGCCGTTTCTGGTGCGCCTTGGAGCAGCGCCAGTATTTTGCCAATTTCTTATGCCTACATTGCCATGATGGGTGAGGAAGGGCTAACGGAAGCGACAAAAATTGCCATTTTGAATGCGAACTATATTGCCAAACGGCTCGAGCCACACTTCCCCGTGCTTTATAAAGGAACAAACGGCCGTGTTGCCCATGAGTGCATTATTGATCTGCGCCATCTTAAAGCGTTTGCGTCGATTGATGATGTGGCTAAACGGCTGATGGACTTTGGCTTCCATGCCCCCACGATGTCGTTCCCTGTACCCGGCACGCTCATGATCGAACCAACGGAGAGTGAATCACTGGCTGAAATTGAACGGTTCTGTGAAGCAATGATTGCAATCCGACAGGAAATTCAGGCTGTGGAAGATGGCCAGCTTGATCCAGTGAACAACCCGCTCACGAATGCCCCACACACGGCGGACGTTATTGCCAGCGATGTGTGGAAACGGCCGTATTCTCGTGAACAAGCCGCCTACCCGCTGCAGTGGGTCCGTGAGCATAAATTCTGGACGGCCGTATCGCGCATTGACAACGTGTATGGGGATAAGAATTTAATTTGTATTTGCCCGCCGATTGAGTCTTACATGTAGCAGGCGCTCGGTGGACCGGTGAGCGGGGATTGGACTAGTATTTTAATCCCCCATCTCCTATCTCTAATTGCAAAACAAAAAACCCGACGAAATTTCGTCGGGTTTTTTCGTGGTGCCCAGGAGAGGACTCGAACCTCCACGCCCTAGGGGCACAGGCCCTCAACCTGCCGCGTATGCCAATTCCGCCACCTGGGCAATAGACGGTAATTATAACCTTTGACCGCTTGCTGTCAACCACCTCAATCGGCAAATTCAGCCACAAGCCGCTCTTCTTGAACAGGCACATTTTGGGGCACTAGCTGCACCACGGCTGAGGCCCAGGTTAACCCAGCCCCAAAGCTAGCCAGCAGAATAGTATCCGTTGGTTTTATTTTTCCAGAGCTTAAACCGTCAACAAACGCGATAGGAATTGAAGCCGCCGATGTATTGGCAAATCTATCCACCGTGACAATAAATTTCTCGAGAGGAACCCCCATGCTTCTGGCTGCCGATTGAATGATTCTTAAATTCGCCTGATGGGGAACGATCCAATCGATCTCATCTAGAGTCAGGCTGGTTTGCGCCAGCGCGCGTTGGCAGCTTGGCCCCACCACGCGAGTGGCAAACTTGAACACCTCACGGCCGTTCATCTTTAAATATTGTTCCCCAGCTGCCATTGACTCTGCAGTGAGGGGTCTCGCTGACCCACCACCAGGACGAATGATAGCGTCCGAGTTTGTTCCATCAGACCCCATATCAAACCCAAGAACCCCAGATGGCTGATGAGAGGCTTGGATGATTACTGCCCCTGCACCATCCCCAAAAAGCACGCAGGTCCCGCGATCATTCCAATCGACAAACCGACTCAATAATTCTGCACCAATTAGCAAAATCGTTTTATAAACACCTGTTTCGATAAACTGTTGGGCAATATTAATGCCATATACGAAGCCGGTACAACCTGTCATCAAGGTGAAGGCAGGGGCATCTGCCCCAATCATGAACTGGACTTGGCTTGCCACTGAGGGGGCCAAATAATCAGGCGTTGAAGTCGCTAAGATAATCAAATCAATATCTTCAGCGAGTATTCCGGCGCTCTCAATGGCTCGATTTGCGGCGTTGGTTGACATAGTCGCTGTTGTTTCTTCAGGGGCCACAACACGGCGTTCATGAATCCCTGTCCGTTGGACAATCCACTCATGTGTTGTGTCTATCACTTTTTCTAAATCATAGTTAGTTAATATTTTTTCGGGAACGTATGACCCCCAGCCAACAATACGGCCGTATTTCTTCTCCATGCTTGCCTCCTTGCTTCTCTCTTTAGTTCGACCTCAGATTTTACCTTCTCTTTAAGTAAACCGAAAACTAATTTCGGTCTACTTAATAAACCCAAAAATCAAGAATTGGTTATTACACAGCATCTTTTCAGTACTCGTAAAAATCCTATTTTAGTAGGATCAAAAACATCGCCAGCCTCGAGATTGAGACTGGCGATGTTTAAAAGTTAACTGCTTTTTGGACTATCTATTAGTCAACGCGTTCAACGGTGATTGAGGCTACTGGGCCTTCCCAGCCGTGGACGCCTGGTACCAAGTCATTGCCGCCAGCAACACCTGGATGATGAACGATGATGCCGCCTTCAGCTAAGTCTGGGTTAGAAGCGCCTGTGCCAGCGTCATCAGAACCGATGCCGATGATACCTTGGCAAGGAGGAACGATATCAGCGAAATCTTCCGTGTTAATTTCGGTACCAGCATCGTAACCATAGGTGTAGTAAGTCACTTCTGCGCCAAGACGTTTTGGCAAGCGAACGGTGTCTAAGCCGGTGAAGCCATCATTGGTACAAATCAACATGCTCGCCCATGACAAGCCGTTTTGTCCAGGAGCTGCATCAATGTAATAGGTTGCGGTGCTTGGGAATCCAGTGCCGCCTGGGTCAGAAGCTGGAACGAGAGGCGCATCGCCTACAAGATATTGATGAACTTGTGAGCTGCCGGATAATGCGTCAATCATTGGGCCAAGGTTGCCATTTTCAGCAATTTCTTGAATACCAACATTTGCTGCTTGTCCAACATCAAACATGCCAATTTGACGGCTGTGGGTTGCTAAAAGTGGGGGTGTTAACGGTTGACCGTCGGTCAAATTGGTGACGGTTACCTTAAAGGTACGCGTGTTGGACGCTTGGCTGATACTTGCAGTGACAAACAAGCCTACAACAATCAATATAAAAAAGGCTACGACTTTCGTTTTCTTTTGCATCTTTATTTATCTCCTTGTCGGCATAGCAGGGGTTGCATGATGTCTATGCACATTCTTCTGAATAAAAATTTTCTTCATTCAATACGCTTCTTGAAACTTGATGACAAGGTTAAAAGGAGATCATTTCACAAAAATTTCGAGATCGTTACTACTTTCTTGCCAAATTATTGCGATTTTCTAACAAACACAACCCTATTTCATTTGAAAAAAATGGCGCTCTGTTTTGCTCAGGTGTTCCGAATTTTCTAGTTTGAAAACCTTGCTAAGCAAAAGCTTCGGAACCTCAAGGAAACGAAGTTTGTAACCGTCGTTTTATTCAAAGCAGGCACTTCGTTTCACTTATACAAAACCTTATGCGAACTTACGGTGCAAAATACGAGTACACTCCTTCTTAGATTTTCAGGCAAGAGACCAAAGGCTGAGCGTCACCCCGAACTTGTCGAGGGTCCTATCGAAGCCTAGTTGATAACTCCCACCTTCGACAGGCTCAGGCTACGCTTGCTGTTAAAGACATTCGCGCAACAAAATATTACGCCGCGCTGTGTTTCAAACAGCAAAAAAGGCCGGTTTATAGCAAACCGACCTTTTGATTCAACCTAAAGTTGTTTTCTATATTTTAGCGGCCATTAACGACGGGTGATAAGTAAGCGGTTCCTGTCGCAATTGAGCCAACGTTGTTACCAGCATATTGAGCAATTGCTGGGGCACCTGGGTCAATAATTTCGCCAACAACTGGTTTGTAAGCAAATGGTGCTGGGCTGTTGTCTGGATATGGTTCAATTGAGATAACGGCGACGTAGCCGGTCAAGTCAATCGCTGGGTTAACAAAATCTTGTCCTGGGAAAGGAGGGGTCGCATCAGGACCAGCGTATGGGCCACCTGCATCGCTATCAGCGGCAGCAACATCGGTGAATGTACCGGTTGAAATTGGACCTTCAGGGCCAACAACCCAACCTTCATAAACCCAACCAGCTGGCAGTGTAGGTAAGTTCAAGCCAGGGCCTGGACCGGCTGCTGGGTCAATCCACCAGATACCTTGGGTGTAAGGGGTGGCACCGCTCGCATCTGAAGGAACAGCTAAGAAGAAGGTGCCATCTGCGTCAGCGAAATCGCTACCCAGAGCGGCTGGATGTTCGGTTCCCAAACGAGCGCGACGGCCGTTAAATTCGCCAGCCAATACGTGTGTGTCGCTTGGTGCTGGGTCTGGATCTGGATAAGGTTCGATGGTCAATACGAAGGCATCAACGTAGCGAGGGTTTGCATCAGCAACGAAGTCATATTCGCTTAAATTACCAGCATCATCAATGCTGAAAATACCGGTTGAAATAGGCGCGCCATTTACAATAGCCCAACCTTCATAAACAAAGTTATCACCCAAATCTTCCAAACCGTTGATATCTACTGTAATGATAGTTTGTGTGATTCGGGCAGCTTGTAAGCTACCAACCAGGCTTAACATCAAGCCTAGAATCAATAATGCAAAAGTGCTTCGTTGGATAAGCTGTTTTCTCATTTGAAATAATCCTCCACAGATTATGGTCGCTATGGTCTAAGTCATCATTGAATCTGCTTAGTAGGCGACAAGATATGTATCAATCAATGAGAGGCATACTAAATTGAGGTTCTTATCAAGAAGTTTCGTATTCGTTAATCAATGGTTACGTAAATATTATGATTTAATTAACAGATATTTTAGGGTGGCTCAGGGTAATTGATCTTACATACATGGACAAAACTCTTGCCTTTGGCAGGTTGTTTTGAAGGTCGATATTACATTTAGGATCGAAAAAATAATTTCTGAAGCAATCCGATTAGGAGGTTTTTATTATCTAGGCCTGACCAGCTTTTCGGAAAAAGCTGGTCAGGTCTGATGTCCTTAATTTAAATTAAAACGTTTCGCCTTTGGCAGCCATATCTTTCAATAGCTGTGGTGGGGCAAAGCGGTCACCATACTTGTCCGCTAGCTCTTCAGCGCGGGCCACAAACTGTTCAACGCCGTACGCATTGATAAACTGGAGCGTGCCCCCATTAAACGGTGCATACCCCCAGCCAAAGATACTGCCTAAATTGGCATCTGCCACAGAGCGCAGAACGCCTTCTTCCAAACATCGGGCCGTTTCGATCGATTGGATGAACATGAAGCGATCGATCATCTCTTGCTGTGGAATCTGGGATTGACCATCCATAAAGATGTCGGTGAGCTCGGGCCACAGGTTTTTGGAACGGCCGTTATATTCATAAAAACCACCCCCACCTGCCCGTCCGGGTCGACCCAATTCAATCATCTTGTCCATTACCGGCTCGCCGGGGCTGGGCGTATACGTTTTCCCCTCAGCCTCCATGTCGGCTCTTGTTTGATCGCGAACGTGTTTGGACAAGCTCAATGAAACCTCATCATACAGAGCAAGCGGACCAACCGGCATGCCCGCTTGAATACCCGCTGATTCAATCGCCTGCGGGTGTTGCCCTTCGACAAGCATAGCCGCTCCTTCACCAATCCAAGTGCCGAAGACACGAGACGTGTAAAAGCCACGGCTATCGTTAACCACAATCGGCACTTTGCGAATGGCGAGCACATAATCAAACGCTTTGGCTAAGGCCTCGTCATCCGTCTTTTCCCCGACGATAATTTCCACAAGCTGCATTTTGTGAACCGGAGAGAAAAAGTGTAAGCCTACAAATTTTTCCGGCCGTTGGCTTGCTTCGGCTAGCCCCGTGATGGGTAAGGTTGAGGTATTAGACGCAAAAACGCCGCTCTGATCCATCGCCTCTTCAGCCGTCACAGTCACCTTAGCTTTGAGTTCACGATTTTCAAAGACGGCTTCAATAATAAGGTCGCATCCATCAAGCTGGGCATAATCGGCCGTGGCGTTGATCTTGCTGAGGATGCCATCCATTTTCTCCTGCGTCATTCGGCCGCGCTTGACGCGTTTGGCCATAATTGCCGCAATTTTCTCCTTACCCGCCTCGGCACCATCTTGGGTCGCATCCGTCATCACCACGTCCATACCGGCAAAAGCCGACACATACGCAATCCCGTGCCCCATCATGCCTGACCCAAGCACACCTACTTTCTTCGTTTGCTGTGGTGGGACGTTTTCAGGGCGGCTCAACCCTTTTTTAATTTGATTAAGCTGCGTCCAAAAGGCGTTGATCATATTTTCGCTAACTTGCCCGGCCGCCAGCTTGGCAAAGTAGCGGCTTTCGATGCGACTAGCTGTTTCAAAGTCAACCTGTGCCCCTTCAACCAGCGCCGACATAATGGCAACCGGTGCAGGATAGTTTCCTTTTGTCTCTTTACGAATGATAGCCGGAGCAATGGCAAGCATTTGAGCGATCTTTGGATGGTTGGGACCACCACCGGGGATTTTATATCTTTTGACTGCGTCCCAAGGGGCTTTGGCATCCGGATTAGCAAGTATCCACGCCTTGGCTTGCGACATCATATCGTCAACATTGTTAGCAAGGGCGTTAATCAAACCTGCGGAAAGGGCTTGTTTTGGGGTGTATTTTTTATTCTGGGTGAGCCATTCTAGAGCAGGCTGCAAGCCAATTAAGCGGCCAGCACGCACAACGCCACCACCTCCCGGTAATAGACCTAAGCCTACTTCTGGGAAGCCAAACTTAATCTTGTCATTGTCTAGTGAAATGCGGTAATGGCAGGATAATGCTAATTCAAAGCCACCGCCTAAGGCAGTTCCGTTGAGCGCGGCAACCACGGGCTTACCTATTGTTTCCAATCGCCGCAAAAAGGCTTTCAATGCTTGACTCCCATCAAAAAAGTTTTGTGGATCTCTTCCTTCAAAAGAAGAATCAATGTCTGCACCAGCCACCCAAATTTTAGGCTTGCCCGAGATGAGAATAACTCCCGTCGCGCTATCGTTCCCTTCAAGCTGGTTGAGTGCCTCATCGAAAGCGGTGTAAAACACGCTGTTTAAAACATTCGCCGACCGATCCGGCATGTCCATTGTCAGGGTCACAATGCCCTGTGAATCTTGTTCGTAATTTATAGCCATCTCATATCCATTTACGATTTTTGATTTACGATTTACGATGGGTTATCGTGTCGCATTTCTTATAAATCGTGCTTTATTTCATATGTTTTCTTTGCGTTTTGATTGAGGAGACCGTCATAGCAATAATCTCATTGACTTCTTGCATCAGCTCTGCAAGTCTTTGAGTTGACAATAACTCAGCTTCGGCGATTAATTCGAGCCAATAGAGTGTCTCGTCGGCCTCTTCTTCTACAATTTTGAGCTTATGAATAAAATCAGCTGTTGATTTTGCTCTGCAAGCAGCACGATAATTCGCCCCAACAGATGATGCAGAACGCATAATTTGACGTCCAATCACATCACCCACTCTGTCATTTGGTAGTGATTGTGTCATTTTTATAACTCGCAAAGCCATCTGCTTAGTACGATCTTGAAACGCTTGCTTATCCATATATTAATACGATTTACAATTGGCCTCTCGCAAATCATAAATCGTAAATTCTCAGATTCGTTCAATAATCGTTGCAATACCCATACCACCGCCAACGCAAAGGGTGACAAGACCAGTTTCGCAATCTGTGCGTTCCATTTCGTCGAGGAGGGTGCCAAGCAGCATGGCTCCTGTTGCGCCGAGGGGATGTCCCATCGCAATAGCGCCGCCGTTGACGTTAACGTTTTCAGGTGAATCGATGTCTAAATCGCGCATAAAGCGCATCACCACTGAGGCAAACGCTTCGTTAACTTCGAAGAGATCGATATCTTTAGCTGCCATACCCGCTAGCTTTAGTGCCTTCTTGGCAGCTGGGCCAGGGCCTGTGAGCATAATAGTAGGGTCGGTGCCGACAAGGGCGGCTGAGCGAATGCGCGCGCGGGCTTTCAAACCGAGCTCAGTTCCTTTTTCTCCGCTGCCAATGAGCACAAGGGCTGCTCCATCTACGATGCCGGATGAGTTGCCGGCCGTGTGGACGTGGGTGATCTTTTCGACGTGAGGGTACTTTTGTTGCGCCACAAAATCAAAGCCCATTTGGCCGGGCATTTCAAACGCAGGATTGAGGTTGCTAAGCCCCTCTAAGGTTGTGCCAGGACGAATGTAGCTGTCTTTTTCAAGAATGGTCAGGCCATTGATATCTTTAACGGGGACAACGGAGCGATCAAAACGGCCGTTTTCCCTTGCAAACGTGGCCCGCTGCTGTGAGCGCAAGGCAAACTTATCCACATCTTCCCGACTAAAATCTTCGAGGGTCGCAATCAGATCAGCCCCAATGCCTTGAGGAACAAAGTAGGTGTCATAGTTGGTTTGCGGATCAGCCACCCAAGCCCCACCGTCAGACCCCATTGGCACACGGCTCATGCTTTCAACACCACCGCTGACCACCAAGTTTTCCCAGCCGGAGCGCACCTTCATCGCGCCCATGTTGACCGCTTCTAAGCCAGAGGCACAGAAGCGATTGAGTTGGACGCCAGGTACATCTAAATCCCAGCCCGCTTTTTGGGCGGATGCTTTAGCAATATCAGCCCCTTGGTCACCAATTGGTGTCACGCAGCCGAGCACGACATCATCCACTTGTGAGGTATCTAAATCAGTTCGTTCAACAAGTTCATCCATTAAAGTCACAACCAAGTCTATTGGTTTAACTTCGTGCAGTTCACCAGACGCTTTCCCTTTTGATCGAGGGGTGCGAATGGCTTCGTAAATATACGCATCTTGTTGCATTTCTTCTTCCTTTGGGACAATAGCGACTATTGTCGACCTTTCTGAGTACAAGCAAATATATTTTGATGTTTTGGTGCAGCGCACCTGAGGAACTTTATTTAGCAATTCCTTTCCAAAAGATTTCAAACCCTTTGGCAATATGTTTGACTAGCTGCATCTCCTTGAGCTGATGGCGTTCAGCGTACCGAATCGAAGCGTGTAGATTGAGGCGCATTAAGCTTCGAAAGTATTCAG
>JBCCFD010000156.1:0-15336 GCA_039029915.1 Chloroflexota bacterium | reverse complement strand
TGCGTTTCCTCGTTAAGTTTTTCCAATAGGGCACGGCCGTATTCCTCAGATGTTAGTACTTTAGTGATTGCCTGCTTGCCCTGGCTGTGAATAATTTCTGGAATTTTGTCACGGATAAGTTTGTTGTGCTTCATTACTTTTTCTCCTGCCATAATGATTGAAAATCTAATGGCTAATGTTGAAAAATTCTACCTCCACAAATTCTTATAGCAAATGAATAGTTCATTGTTAGGTGATGGATAGGTAACCGTTTATCTATTTGATTATCGTGTTGCTCAGTAAAGTTGAACGGCATGTGCTTCACAGGTTGAGTAAAAATGAAAGTTTAGCTAGTGAAGCCCTCTAAATCAAAGGATTGAATATGAAACATCCAGGAAAAATTCGCGTTGTTGAGCCTTTTATCACACTGGGGCTCTTTGCTGTTATGGTCTTTTATCTTATCAATGCGCTCAATACCGGAAATTGGTGGTGGTTTAGAGCCGAAACGGTTCATGTACGGCCGTCTCGTATTGTGATCATCGATCATGGTCAGCGAACCATTATTTCGGCTGGACATCCCGACTACATGTCGCTAGCAGACGCGCTCGAATCCTCATTAGCAAAGCTCAATAACACAGACTTGGTCAACGTTGGCCTTTCTGAACAAACCTTGTCTGATTACGATGAAAAATCGCTCGTTTTAGAGCTTTACTTTGACAAACCCGTCGTGTTTAACACGATGGCACGAACAGGAGAACCGACCCAGCTTCTCATTCCCATAGACGGCCGTCACGCCAATGGCAACTATGTTTTTCGTGGCGCTCAAGGGGAATGGTGGTATGGGGCAGTTCGTATGGCAGACGCTGGCCCGCTCATGAGCACGCTGCAAAACATGGGTTATCAAAATGCCGTTGTTGTTGGACAGCGCTAGGAAATAGAAGGTAAACAGCAGGCTGTAAATGGGTTTTCAAGATTACTTTACAGCCTGCTGTTAGACTTTTCGTTTTCTTACTTGCCTGCCACAGCCGCTTGAACGAGTTTATCAAATAGATTTTGTTGGGTTTCGTCCTTATCGGCAGATTTTTCGGGATGCCACTGAACTGCAATAAAGTAAGGATGATCTTTTTTCTCGATAGCTTCAATGATGCCATCTGGCGCAAGACTGGAAACCTGTAGCCCATCACCAATTTTTTTGACGGCTTGATGATGCCCCGAGTAGGGAACGGCTGTTTCAGTACCCATCGCCTCATAGAGAGCAGACCCAGCTTCCACCCCAACCTCTTGGACTGCCCAACCGCCATCTTCTCCGCGATGAATATCTTCAGGACGAATATCTGGTATGTGCTCATGCAGTGACCCACCTGCCGCGACATTGACAACCTGCATCCCCCGACAAATAAACAGAGATGGCGTATCAATTTTTTGCAGCACGCTTTTGGCAAGAGCAAGCTCAGTTTCATCTCTAGGGGAGTCGTGTCCGGTTAATTCTGGATGCTCGCTGTTGCCTTCGTATTGGTGCGGTTCAATATCAGAACCGCCTGAGATAATAAGACCATCGATTACATCAAGCCATCGTTCCCAGTTTACTTCACCCGGTGGCAAAAGAATCGGTACACCACCAGCCCGCCGCACGGCGTCCACATAATCAGCCGGGATTGTGTAATAGTCATCGTAATACTTGGTTTCAAATCTTTTTTCGTTACGGCCGTAAGTTGTAATGCCAATAATTGGTGCCATAAAAAACCTCTTTTTGCTACAAAATGTTCCAAATTATACCGCAAATTAAATTAGGACTTGACTTTTATCAAAAGTGATAATAGGATACCTTTATCAATATTGATAAAGGATTGTTGTGACACGAAAAAGCGACCTCATTATTCATCCTATTCGCATGCGGATTGTTGCCGAGCTAGGTCATCGCAGCTTGACAACAAAACAGCTTATTGAATTTTTGTCCGATATTCCTCAGGCGACCTTGTACCGCCATATCAAAACCTTATTAGAAGGTGGTATTTTGAAAATTGTTAAAGAGCAAGAGGTTAATGGCTCCATTGAGCGAACCTACAGCTTGCAATCAGACCAAAACCGCCTTACCGCAGAGGAAATGGCTGCCCTTTCACCTGAAGAACATATCCGCTTTTTCTCTATTTTTGCTACAGGTTTGATTGAGACTTTCTCAAGATACGTGGCGCAAGCTGCGCCGGCTGACTATGCGGATGATGGCATGAGTTATAACGAAGCGATTATTTACTTGTCAGATGAAGAGAGAGCATTGCTTCAATCGAAGTTATTGGATGTCGTGGGACAGGTTATTTCACAGCCGCCCGCACCGAATAGAAAAAAATACACGCTCGCATCCGTCGTTGTTCCAGAAAAGTCGAGAACGTAAGAGATGCGTGATACCTGCGCTCAGTAAAATGCAGCTTTATTGGAGTTAAAAATGAAATTAGTGATCCATGAATATGGTTTAAAAAGTAATCCAGCCGTTGTTTTCTTACACGGCCTTGGTGTTAGCAGCTGGATGTGGCAAGAACAAATTGAGGCTTTGAAAGATGAATATAACTGTTTAGCAATAGATTTACCGGGTAATGGGGAAAGCTATCAGGCGGAGTGGGTGTCTTTTAATAATAGTGCGCAGCAAGTCGCAGAAATTATCCGTGACAAAACGAAGACCGGGATGGCGCACGTGGTCGGGCTATCGCTCGGTGGGTATACGGCCGTCACGCTTCTCGCCAATTATCCAGATACAGTTCACTCGATGATTGTCAGTGGTATCACAACGGGCAATATCGTTCATTCGTGGTTGGTACGGCCGCTAACGATGATTACCCCATTGCTTATTAAGTTTCCGCCGATGGTTAGATTAAGCGCTAGAATGATGCAATTTCCGGAAGAAGTTGTTCCGCTGTATGTTCAAGATGCCTCCCGACTTTCGAGTCAAACAATTCGGCGAATTTATAAAGAGGTGTTGACGCTTAAGTTACCCAAATTGCCTCAATCAAAGTTAAAAGATTTGCTGATATCGGCGGGTGATAAAGAAGCGAAGGCCGTTTTAAATACCTTAACTTATATTTCTGAGACGTTTAGGGAAACGGCCGTTGTTCAAGCACCCAATGCCCATCACGGCTGGAATGGAGAGCATCCCGACCTGTTCAGCAATATGATCCGAACGTGGATTCCTAACGAGCCATTACCAGAGGCCTTAAAAATCATTTCGCTCTCGAATCGAAAGGCGTTAGTGCCATCTGAACAGGTCGGATGATGAGGGGCTATAGTAAATTTTGGCGAGTAAAGGCCAGCATTTCAGGCAAAACAATGTCAATTTGTTCAAACTCTTGCCAATGAGTCAGCCCTTCAAAGGTTTGAGTTTGCATATTCGACTGGTCCAGTTGATTTTCAAATTGCCTCATACTTTGCATGGTGCTTTCATTTTCAGTGCCAGATAACCACAGCGCAGGGCATTGTAAATCGGCTGGCTCAACACCGCCCCAATCAAGCATAGCCTCCAACCAGGCTAGGAAAACAGGAATGTTGTGCGCTTCAAACAGCTCTTTTTTTTCAGATGGTAGTTGGTTGATCGACTCTTCATCTTCTTCGTATTGTGCAACAATGGGAAGCCACTCTTGGCTAAATTGACCAATAAATTCTCTAAATTCACCCTGTGCAGCCAGCCCCATTGGAATGCCGATGATAATGGCTTGCCGTACCCTGTCTGAGCGATTTGCTAAAAAGCGACCAATATTGCCTCCAAAAGAGTAGCCCCATAGCGAAAACTGCTCGACACCACAATCGTCGGCCACCGCAAGTACATCGTGGCACATTTGGCTAATGGAGTACGCGGACTTATCAGTTGGCTTGTCGCTAGCACCAAAGCCTCGCATATCAATGGTGATCACTGTGAACTCAGTTTTTAGTTGGTCAACATAGCCATATTCATGCCACATTTTTCGGGAATTATCTCCGCCACCTCCGTGGAGCAAGATGATAGGTTCTCCATGACCAACAGCGTCATAGACGATTTTAATGCCATCTGTTGAAACGATTGATGTTGTTTTCATTCATGCCTCCCATTGCTTTTTATTATTCTACCGTCACGCTTTTCGCTAAGTTTCTAGGTTGGTCGACATCACAGCCTCGGCGCACTGCTAAATAATAGCTTAATAACTGCATTGGAAACGTATTTAGAATCGGTTGCAGCAGTTCATTGGTTTGGGGCACTTGAATAACATGATCTGCGTCGTTAAAAATCTCTTGATTATTTTCTGACGCCACCGCAATAACGATGCCGCCGCGAGTTTTAACCTGCTGCACGTTGCTCAGCATTTTTTCATAGAGGCGGTCACTGGTGGCTAAAGCAACAACGGGCATGACCTCATCAATCAAGGCGATTGGGCCGTGCTTCATTTCTCCTGCTGGATACCCCTCAGCGTGAATATAGCTGATCTCCTTGAGCTTGAGTGCCCCTTCAAGTGCTATTGGATAATTGATGCCTCGTCCTAAAAATAGAAAATCCTGAGCGCGATGGAACTCATTGGCTAACTTTTCGTACTGGGCACCGTTGTCAAGAAGCTGCCCCGCCTGATTTGGCAGTAAAGCTAAATCGTTGACTATTTTTTTTATTGTTTCAGCAGATGTGGTGGCACGCAAGCGCCCCAGTTCGCAGGCCAGCATGAGCTGATCCACAATTGAGGTGGTAAATGCTTTAGTACTGGCGACACCGATTTCGGGACCGGCCTGCATCAAGATGATACCGTCGGAAATGCGGGTGGCCTGACTGCCGATGGCGTTAACAATTGACCAAAGTGTTGCTCCTTTGGCTTTGGCTTGCTCGCAGGCAACGAGCGTATCGGCCGTTTCTCCAGATTGAGTGATGGCTAAAACGGCCGTTTTGTCATCAATAATCGGATCATAATAGCGAAATTCGCTACCATACTCGACCTCAACCGGGATACGGGCGGTATTTTCAATGATAAATTTGCCAATAAGCCCTGAGTAATAGCTTGTTCCGCAAGCCACAATAAATATTTTGTTGAGAGATTTGGCCAATGCTTCAGTAAGATTCATTTGGGGGAGTGAGATTGTGCCCTTTTCAAAATTAACCCGTCCTCTCATCGTGTCGATAATGGCTTGAGGCTGGTCGTAAATCTCCTTTTGCATAAAGTGTTTGTATTCACCTTTGGCCGCACTCACTGGATCCCAGTTGATGTGAGAGATTTCCGGTTTGACTTCGGTACCATCTAGATTTTTTATCCGATATGATTCGCTGGTGATTACTGCCATTTGGCGATTTTCTAAAAAAATCATCTTTCTCGTGTGTTCCAATATTGCTGGCAGATCAGAAGCAATAAACATTTCCTCTTCACCAAGACCTAAGGTGATGCCGCCCGCATTACCAAGACGAGCGCAAATGAGTCGGTTGGGTTCGTCGAGGGTCATCACAACGATGGCATTGGCTCCTTCTAACTGACTGGCTGTTTGCTGAACGGCCGTTTCAAAGGGCATTCCGGCCTCCAAATATCGTTCAACCATTTGCACAATGACCTCTGTGTCCGTGTCAGATTGGAACTCTACCCCCTCAGACTGGAGTTCTTCGCGCAGCGTTAAAAAGTTTTCAACAATGCCATTTTGGACAACCACAACACGGCCGTTCATGCCAATATGCGGATGTGCATTACGTACGCTGGGCTTACCATGTGTGGCCCAGCGGGTGTGCCCGATGCCAACATTGCCAATTAAGGGTGCTTCATCCAGTAGATTTTCTAAATTGCGTAACTTACCCACTTCACGTCGAATTTCAATCTTTCCATTTTGGGCGATTGTGGCAATTCCAGCTGAATCATAGCCGCGATACTCCAATTTTTTTAAGCCATTAAAAATAATGTTTGAGGCCGAGCGAGGACCAACATAACCTACGATACCACACATAATATACCTCCAAAGGTAAGCCAGGCATCAACGAGCTGGTGTTAGGCAGCAGGCGACCAGATCGTCGAACCTGATGCGCCACACGCAGCAGTTGAACCTGTATATTTGGACGAACCCAGTTGTTTGAAAAATTTTGGGAGCGCCCCTCAATGAAAAACAGCGCGCAAGCCCAAAGCATTGGCGTTTGGCTTACGGCTAAAACACTACTGTTCAACATTTTGTACATTTTTGTTGTTGAACTTGGTTGAGGGGTCTAAACACAGGGGCGTAGTGAACCCTGAGAGGCATCCGCTGATCTTTCGCTTTTCCAAAGAAGGGTATGAGTTGTTCGGATTCCAGTAAATTTCAATGGATTACGATTTACTGAAACATCAACCAACTGCTTGACTATCTTTGTTAGCACCCACGTCGAAGTGGGGAACCTCCATCCGCGTCACCGTTTGTGAAAAACGGCCGTGCGCTATTTGTTGACCCATATTCAATTGTGCGATCATCCTAACCCGTCTATTGATTTTGTGCAATAGTCAATTAAGGATTATAAATTTTCTTTCAGTAATTTGTTATCAAAGTTAGCAACTGACGTTACGCTGAAAAAACCTCTGAGGCTTCTAAACAGACTAGGAATCAGGGGCGTTTCTTGAAAAACCCCAGCGGCTTGCACCAGTGGTACTGCGTAACTCCAGTTAGTAAATGATTTTTCTTTTAGCCACAACTTTCTAACAGCAACGATCCAATTTTCTCAACTTCCATCTGGGTTTAGATAACCGTGGTGTGCTGCTTCTGATTCTATATTGTAGGTGGTTTTGCTATTCTAAAAGGCACCCTAGCGATTCATGCTGTGGTATTCGGCGTTAGGCTGCATATCAACGGCATTGGCGACGCGGTTACTCATGTTGAAAAAGCCCGCCACATTGGCAATGTCGAAAATATCCTCGTCTGAAAATCCAACATCGCGCAATAATTGGCGATCGGCTTCGGTGATTTTGTGCGACGTTTCGGTAACTTTTACAGAAAAGTCTAGCATGGCGCGATGACGATCAGATAGTTCAGCCGCTCGGTAGTTCATTACCATCAATTCGCCCAAGGCTGGATCGCCTGAATAGGCACGAACAGCCTGTCCATGAGCAGTTTGACAATAAAAGCAATCGTTGGTTGACGAAACTGCCACGGCAATCATCTCCCGCTCTAATTTGCTAAGTCCCGATTCACCGAGCATGAGGGCGTTATAAAATCGAGAAAAACCGCGAAACTGGTCCGGATTGTGGCGGTAGGCTAACAAGACGTTGGGAATCATACCGAGTTTGTCTTCACAAACTTGGAAATATTTTTGCATATCTTCGGGTAATGCTTCGTTTTCTGGATAGTCAATATTTAAAGCGGTGAGATGGGTTGGTTGGGTCATCTGTTTTCCTTTTTTATGATTTGCCTGAACTGTTTAGCCAATGGTCAATGGCGAGAAATAAAGCCCCTGCTACGATGACAAAGAAAAGAAATGCTTGCCATCCTGTAATCGGGATAAAAATGATGATTCGTAATCTTGACCAGACCATCCACAGTAAAAAACCTAGGACAACAACGGCAATTAAACCTCTGGGGACTCTCATAATTTGGCCTCTTTTCACTGAATGTTGCTAAAAGTTACCAGTTTCGCACAATAGTGGCAATATGAATTGGAAAACGGCCGTTTCACAAATTGAAAGAGTTTACACCGCCAAAGGGCGTGCTCAAGAAGACCAATTCTCGATTGAGGGAATTCGCTTGGTTGAACGAGCGCTGCGAGCTGGCGTACGGCCTGAATTTGTTGTTATTGCTGAGCATGTCTTGAAAAGTCCGTCATATCGCATGATGGCTTTAGTTGAGTTGTTTCAAAACGAACACATTGAGCAGGTTTTTATTCCAGATTCCGAAATGGAGCGGCTGACAAACGGCCGTTCTTTGGGGGGGATTGTTGCAGCTTTACCTAAGCCTAAACCGGTTTTGCTGAACGATCTTCTTTATGAAATTGATGGAAGTGTTGTGGTAACGGCCGTTGATATTATTGACCCAGGTAACACCGGGGCGATGATCCGAACGGCACATGCATCAGGTTGTGCTGCTTTTATAGCCGTTGGTCGAACGGATCCTTTTCATCCCAAAGCGGTGCGAACCAGCATGGGCAGCCTATTTAAGCTACCAATGATTGAATATGATTCGATCGATTCAACGATTTCCGATTTAGCGAACAATGGCTTTCTGACTGTAGGGACTGACCTAGCTGGGAAACGGCCGTTGCCGGACGTCAATTTCCAATCAAAAAATACAGCAATTTTAATGGGAAATGAATATGAAGGGCTGCCGCATGAACTGATTGAAAAGTTAGATTTAACCCTAACGATTCCAATGCCCACAGGCGTGGATTCCTTCTCGGTTAATGCCGCAACGGCTGTTATTCTGTATGAAATCAACCGCCAAAAATGGAACAAAAAAGGCTGAATTTCTCCAGCCTTTTTTGAATAGAACAAATTATGGATTATGGATAAGGAGCTGGGTACGGAGCCGGTTGTTCAATAATGATTGTCGTGCCGTCGCTATTGCCATCGATATCATAGTTAAATTCTGGGGCGTATGTTGTATTTGGATTATTATGCTCCGCATTAGTGACGACAAATTCTACTGAATTTACATTTAAACGAATGGGACTGCTTGTTATTCCGCAATTGTAGCCCGTTGATTCGCATCGGATGGGGCGGTTTGGCTGATGGCTAAAATACCCTTCTACTGCAATATCTTTTAAGAAGTATCCACTGTCTGTTTCTAGCTTAACGATGACACCTGCTGTCCATCTACCATTGATCAATTCCGTGCCAGAGCCGTAAACATCAAGATCATAGACGTGGAATGTTGTTCCTGCAGGAAAAGGATCTGCAGTGGGTGTTGGGGTTGATGGCTCTGGATATGGATATGGATCCTCAGTTGGTTCAGGTGTGGGTGTGGGTGGGTCTGGATAGGGATCCTCGGTTGGCTCTGGTGTGGGTGTGGGTGGATCGGGATACGGGTAGGGGTCGCTAGTTGGTGTTGGGACAAAACCTCTTGGTGTTTTGGTTGCCCATGGCGGGGGCGTCCCCCGTTCAAATCGAGAAACTTCTGAATCCCCCTCAAGGGCAAGTACATCAACATCAGCCCCTTCCCCTTGGGTGAGTCCCATTGAGGAAACGGTAGCAATACCAATTACCGCAAATACCAAGCTGCCTAAAATGACAAATAGGTAATAGCCTATAGAAAACTTTTGTTTCTTTCTCATAAAACCTCCTGTGATTTCGGTCAAACACGAAAATGCAACAATACAATTTTTAGGTGTTTATAACCTAAAAATTTATATATGTTGCTTAGCAAACGGATGCTTACTATTCAACGAGCTGAAACTTAAGTTCGATCTGTTTTTGGAAACCTACTCATCAAGCGCTCATAAAATCCAAACATTCCTTTAACACATCGTCAACAGAATAGGCGATGGTTGGCAGGACTTAAGAGACATCAAAAACGCCCGTCCTGTGTGAACGAAAAAAATTAGAGATAAAAATTTTCTATTTGGTCCGTTCCCTCAATAAGCCAATCAAAATTTGTTTTAAAAAATAAGCTTAAAAAAAGTAGGAGATTTTATGAAAAATCGAATTCAAGTTATCGGATTAGCCGCTATTATTGTGCCATTTTTAATTGGGTGTGGCTTACAGGCTGTCGAAGAACCATCTGCACCTATTGAGGCTGTTCCTCTTGAGTTGGAAGATGAAGCGGATGAGGCTGTTGCCGAAGAAACGGCCGTTGAAGATGAAGCCATGGAAGAATCTGATGCCGAAGAAATGGCGGAAGAACCAACAGCGGAACCTGTGGAAGAACCAACATCAGAACCTGCTGAAGAATCAGAAGAGATGATGGAAGAGCCGACTGCTGAGCCCGTCGAGGAACCAACAGCGGAACCTGTTGAAGAGCCAACTGCAGAACCTGTTGAAGAACCAACAGACGTCCCTGCTGAAGAGCCAGCTAGCGAAATCGCAATCTTTGAGATTGCTCAAGAATCGTCGTCAGTTCGGTTTGAACTGGACGAGGATTTAGCCGGTAGTCGAATTACAGTGGTTGGGGAGACGGATCAAGTTGCCGGGCAATTGGCCGTCGATTATGCCGATTTGTCAACTACTCAAGTCGGGGTTATTCAAGTTAACGCGAGAACATTTGTCACTGACAACGAATTTAGAAATCGCGCTATCAACAACCGTATTTTGGACAGTAGCAATTTTGAGTTTGTCACGTTTACACCGTCATCAGTTGATGGCTTGCCAGCTACGATTGTACCGGGTGAGACAGTTGAGTTCACGATGTCGGGGTCACTAACGATTCGTGATGTTTCACAAGACGTAACGTTCACGGTAAGCGCAACGGCCGTTTCTGACACCCAAATTACAGGAACTGCTAGCACCGTTGTCCTAATAGAAGATTACGATATCGTTATTCCTCAGGTGCCGAATGTGGCAAATATCGAAGAAGAACTAGAGCTTTATATTGACTTCACGGCAAATGCGATACAATAATTTATAACGGACAGTTTAATTTTAAAGGTCACAAACAGCTGTTTGTGACCTTTTTTATTTTCATAGGAAAACGTGATGGATGATTCAGTTTTGGTTGTGGTATCAATTGTGTTATTGCCAATTTTGGCGTTTTTGCCGGGGATTATTGGGCCTTGGGAGCTTTGGCACAGTATGTCATTGATGTTTTTGCTAGGCTTTGGCGGCCTGTTTTTTCAGTGGTCTCAAAACAGAAAAAATCCTAAAAAATAAATTTAAGATAAAGTACTTGGCTTAGCGATTGAAATCATGCTTCTTTTTGTATACCCTACATTATCAGAGTAATGTGATACGCCGTTACGATTGAAATCATCATTTTTTGGGCGAGTGTATTTCAAAACTTTGGTGGCAAAGCTGTAAGCATTGTGAAGAAGATGACTGAATTGAAGCGGAAAAAGATTGATTGGTTCGTGAATGTTGGCTTGTTAACGGCCGTTATTGTATTCACGCTGACCCCTTTATTAGGCATCAACCTTGCAGTTTATTCCCCGACCCATAATCATATTTATTTTGGTGAAGTAGATGTTGAGCACGACCATCATGGTCACGATCATGCACACGAAGTAAACGTTAAAAAAATGTCTCAGATTGAGCTGTTTCAATTTTTTAACGAATCAATCGCGTTTTTGACCGATAAAGATGTTGGGAATTTGGGCCTCTTCTACATTGCCCTGATAATGCTCAACAGTGGTTTGTTACTTTATTCGGCTAATTTTAATTCTCTAAATTGGTCTCCAAAACAGTTTGGTATACAGCTCGTTTACCATTCTCCACTTTTACCGCCCCCTCGTTAATTCACCTCAATTCAAGTTTGATCACATTTTGAAATATTAACAATCTACATGGTTGCAAACAGGATAATGATTGGAAAGGGTAAACGCCTTCCCGTTCAGTGGCATTGATTTGGCGCGATACGGTTAACCGTCACCTCTTCACCTTGTCACGACGTGGGCAGGAAAACCTAACCCCTGTATCCATTCATACATCGATGTTTGTAACAAACTCTCATTACAAATTTAAATGCAGCGGGTCGTTCTGACATGAGATACGGCCGTTGACTGTTTGAATTAAAAATTTAGGACAAAAAATGAATACCTCAAAAAAATACATATTGCTAACCCTGCTAATTTCCCTAATCTTTGTAGGGGCTGCCTGCTCCTCAGCCGGAGGCAGTGAACCTGCGGTGAATGAATCGACCGAAGAAATGGAAGAGATGGAAGAAATGGAGGACGGCGAATCAATGGAAGGCATGGAGCACGATGATGATTCGACGGAGCACATGGACCATGACGACGATTCGATGGAACATATGGACCATGATGATGAGCATTCAGATCATGATCACGACCATGACGATGACTCAGCTAGAATCATGAATGATGGTGCAACCATTGCTATTACTTCACCAGCCACTGGTGACACCTTTGCTTTTGGTGAGCAAATTATTCTTGAAATTGACGTTGATAACTTTGAGCTGGGTGCAGATGGTAACCATTGGCATGTTTATATTGATGGTTCATCGTGGGGGATGGTGCTTGGTGGCAATCTTGATCAGCCTTTGGTTGGACTGGAGCCTGGACAACACATGATTGAAGCTTATTTAGCGAATGGTGATCACCAAGAGCTGATGCAAGGTTCAACGGTGATGATTGTTGTTGAGGAACAATAAATCAAAAGATGTGATGGGGTTTGAGCGTGTGCAAGAGCCCCTCACATTCTGGTTTGCTAAGTGAGTTGGGGCGTAGCTGGCTGCGCCCCAACTTTTTTCCCTCGGACAAAAGTGGTGTGGGGCCAACCAGTTAGTTTTAAACCTTCATATGGTGTCCAATCAGCAGCTTCGTGTAGAGATTGGGAGGTGATCGTTTTATCCGCCTCTGGATCAAAGATGACAATATCTGCATCGTAGCCTATAGCAAGATGCCCTTTATGATGCAGACCGACAAGTTTTGCTGGTGCGGTACAGCACAGGTCGATCCACTGATTAAGTGAGAAACGGCCGTTGACGACCCCTTGATAAACACCTGCCATACGCATTTCAATAGAAGGAACACCACCCGGAATCTGACTGTAGTTTGACAAACCTGTTGCTTTTTCGGCTCGGGTAAAGGGGCAATGATCCGTGCTGACGACTTGTAAATCGTGGCGGGCTAAAGCGCGCCACAATTTGTCCTGTTCATGAGCGGGGCGAAGCGGGGGGGAGCAAACGGGGAGAGCACCATCAACCCCCTGACGATCGTAGCTATCCTGAGATAGAAAGAGATACTGTGGACAGGTTTCACCCGTTACGGGTAGGCCTCTGGCGCGAGCGGCCTTAATTTCTTGAACCGCTGCGTCACATGATACGTGAAATATGTGTATTGGCAGGCCAACACGTTCTGCAATTTTAATAACCCGATGAACTGCTTCCGCTTCAAATGCCTTTGGGCGACTACGAGGATGCCAATGTGGCGAAACACGGCCGTTTGCAATATTCTCATCAACTAGCGCGCAAATTATGTCCCAATTTTCAGCATGAATTACGGGTAAACCATTGACTTCTTTGATGGCCTTAAAAGCTTTGTAAAGTTCACCATCTGTTAGGCGGTGACCATACGCCATATACAGTTTATACGTTTTGCAGCCCGCTGCGGCTACCGCAGGAAGCTGGTCAAGTTTAGGTATGTCGGTTGGCGTAATGGTCATGTGTAGCCCAAAATCAATAAGGCTTTTACTTTTGGCGAGCGCATATCGTTTACGGTACGCTTCAAGTAATGGTTGCTCCGGTTGGGCTTCGACAAAATCAATAATGGTGGTCGTTCCACCAAGGGCGGCTGCGGTTGTACCCGTAGAAAAATCATCGGTAGAGGTGAATTTGCCAATGGGCATTTCAAGGTGAACGTGGATATCAACACCTCCAGGAATAACAAGCATCCCTTTGGCGTCGATTTCTTCACGCCCGCTCAGACCAACGCCTAGCGCGGTGATCTTTTCCCCAACAATGCCAATGTCCGCTTGGCTGGTAGAAACGGCCGTGACGACGGTTCCATTTTTAATCACCAAATCATACATCGCGCACCTCGATTTTCTTCTGCTGTTCCGCCCAACAAATATTGCCAGATAGAAAGCGATGGTGAAACTCTAGCCTTCTCAAGTCTTATTGAAGATTATCCTCTAAAAACTCAATGGCTTCTTGCCACGCATCCCCAGCAGTGCCGGGCTGATTGAAATTTTCTTCATTGATAAAGGCATGGCCGACGTCGGGATAGATTGTGATTTGGTTGGTGATGTTGAGGCTGTTAAGAGCGGCTTCAAATTCAAGGACCTCATCCACAAAGATTTGCTGGTCTTCTTCAGCGAAGATGCCGAGGACGGGCTGATTGTCGATTAACGGCCGTAATAACTCAGGATTCGTTTCTACTGCGCCGTAATACATAATCGTCATGGCCAACCGTTCAGACTGCCTTAGCCCCAGCTGGAGAGAGTGTTCACCCCCAAAGCAAAATCCCATCGTTGCCGTTCGCTCTGCATCAGCCTCAGGTAAACTTTGTAGATATTCCAGCGCAACATCCAAATCCCCAAAAACCTGCTCTTCTGGTGTTGTTAGACGCATCCAAAGGGCGCGAGGGATTTGGGACGTTAGCCTGCCTCGATACGCATCTGCCGCTAAAACGATGTAGCCTTCTTCGGCCAGTGCATCAGCTAAAACGATGATGCCCTCGTTTAAACCCCACCATTCGTGAATCATTAACACAGCAGGAAATGGACCTTCCCCCTCTGGTTTTGCTAGATATCCATACAGCTCTGTACCTTCACTGTCAGTGTATGCAACATTTGTGAGCTCTGTTGAAGATTGCCCAAACAGCGTATCAAAAATGATGAATCCAGCTAGGGTTAAGATGAACAAGCCAATTAATCCCACCAGACCAAGCACAATTCTTTTTATCCACTTCATCATGGTTTCACCTACCTTTTGATCGTTGTACCATAATCTTTCCTGGTTGGAAAGAACGCCTCATGTGAAAACAAAGTAGTGCCTTGAGAAAGAAACCCTGAATATTTGTTTTTACTAGTAGTCCGCCAAAGATCTTTTGCAAGGTGTAACGATGACGAGGACTACTTGAAGGTGCACCAAACTTACCCGTCAAACCTTGTTTGGTGCACCACTAGTCTAATTCCATTTTTTTTAAGCCTGTTTTTATTTCAAGCTTTTTTGAGAAATTTACAAAAACTTGATCGAGCAATCAAGTTTATTTATAATGCAATTATTGATCGAACGATCAAGTTTAAGGTGATATAAATGGCTGACCCCAATAGACGAAGAAAAATAGTTGATGCAGCCCGCCGGGTTTTTGCCGAGCATGGCTATGACAAGGCGTCAATTAAACTGATTGCGCAAGAAGCTCAGTTGAAGTCTTCCGCACTGATTTATTGGTATTTTGAGAATAAGGAAGCGTTGCTTGCAGAAATTTTAAAAGTTGGTGTTCCTCTAGCTCAGCTTGGCGATGTCACTCCTGCTTTTTTTGAGGTGCCTCCTGAAGAGCTGCTGCCTCGATTGCTCAGAATGCACCTCACAGCCATTAACGATGAGGAAATTGAAAAGATTGTTCGAATTTTTGTGCCTGAAACCATACGAAATGATTCTTTTCAAGCCCGGTTTGGTGAAATTGTTTCACCTGTTTTTGAATTGATTCGGTACTACATGGAGATGCAAATTGCCAACGGCCGTTTCCGCCCTCATGGCCAAGTTCCACTGGCTTGGAACTCGTGGCCGTTATCTGTGCGGATATCACTTATGCGTAAAGTGAATATGTCGAAGACATATTCGACGAAATAGATTGCACTGTCCTGATTAAGT
>JBCCFD010000155.1:0-15337 GCA_039029915.1 Chloroflexota bacterium | reverse complement strand
GTGAGACGACTGAAGATATCAGCGGATTATCAGCTGGTAGCTATGATGTTACCGTAACCGATGCAAATGGTTGTACTGCTAGCGCAAGCTTGACTGTTGAAGAGTCTACTGATTTGATAGTGGACCTTGATGCCACCACTATAACTGATGTGGCTTGTAATGGTGAGACAAGTGGTGCCATAGATCTGACGGTTGTACTGGTCGTAAAGTTCCCGGTTGCCTTCGACGGTCGCATCCTCTAGTAAAGGGGCCGAGGCCCAGTAGCGGGATTCGGCAAGCGGTTCAATAACCCCTGACCGATCCTCTCGGGCGTATGAATCTGCATAGAACATGAGCATTGAAAAATCTTCTTCGCCGTGCAGCAGCATAAAGCGAGGCTTTTGCTGTGGTAAGGTCCAGTGCAGCATGCCTCGGATACTGCGCACGGGGTGGTCAAAGGGAACGTTTTCAAGCTGGGCAAAAAGGCCGCTTTTTTGAATCCAAATGACATTTGAAAAGCGCACACGAGCTGGAATAAGCTGGCCGATGAGCTCTTCATACGGCCGTTCCCCATCAAACTCAATCGTCGCGGCTTTTGTCAGCCGGACCGCGTGAAAATCAAAGATCAAATCATTGGTATCAAAGGTGTCATCCATTTGAAGGGCGTCAAGCCGCCCATCAAGCATCCAATCACCGGGGGGAAATGTGTGAATTTGGGTCGTCATTATGAGTTAGGGTCTAGCCAGCGACCCGACACGCGTCCTAAGCTGATTTCCTGTACTTCAAATCCGATTTTTGTATAAAAATCGACGGCATCATCACTAAAGAGATGGAGATGTTGACCGCGGGTGCGCTTGAATAGCTCCTTCATCATTGCCGTGGCAATGCCCTGATTCCGATGATCCGAGTGGGTCCACACATCGACGACATAGCAGTTGCTCACCTCGTCAGATAGGGCGCGCACTTTGCCAACAATTCGGTTTCCGTCCATTGCAAAAATGACGTGGGCTGAGTTTTTGAAGGATGTTTTGTACTGCTCAATGGAACGGCCGTTGTCAAACTGATCGGCCACTAAATCAGCTTTTAGCTGAACCCAATCTACATTTTCTAAATCAGTTTTAAACCAAATGTTAGACATACTGTTGATACGCCTCAATGCGTTCGTTTAACCGTTTGGCGAGAAAGTCACTGGCTTCGTGCAGGGCGTCATAAATTTGAATCGCCTCTTGGCGATAAGCGGCAATCTTTTCACGATTCCAATGTTGCGGGGGACGGGATAGGTTGCTAATCCGGTCGGCTAGCTTAACGATCCAAACTTCTTTCGGCTGCTGCTGAATACGGGCCAAGCTGTCGGCCATGCTGGCTTTTTTCGGTAGATCTTTGTCTTTGGTGAGGGCCGCGACGCCGTTGAACACGTCTGTGCCAAAGGTGGCTTCAAGAGTGTCGGCCGATACGGCCGTGTCTTCCAACACATCGTGCAAGAGGGCGCACTTTACCGCTAAATCACCATCCATCTCAGAATGATTGGCTAATGCCGCTAGCACCTCCATGCTCACAAAGCTTAAGTGCATGATGTATGAAATAGTTGTGCCTGGGTATTGTTGACCTTGATGTGCTTCGGCGGCAAAACGATACGCTTCCAAATAGCTATCCTGCGACCAATTTATCATAGTACTATTTTACGAGGAAAGCGAGAGGGGAGCAATTGGGGAAGATTGGTAAGTGGTGAATTGGGGATTCGTTGACTGGATGATTTGGTAGTCGACTTATAAAATCGCTTGCCAAATGTCATCGCATATTTTTTGCTTGAACTTAGAGTTTTTATTTTTCAGGAATTGCGCAGACCGGTCAGGTTTGTTAATGGTAACGGCTACCTGCCAAAAAATGGAAACCTGACTGGTCTTGTCATGAAGTGCGTAACGCCTATATAAAGAAAGCAATCACGCCAAGCGAGCCTGAATGATTTCCAAAATATACTGCTGCAAATCACGCATAACCCAATTCATCCACCACGCCCCGTATTCATTGAAGCGGGTTTCGAGCTGATGGTGGCTAATAAAGTGAAGGCGGATGTCCCCGTTAGGTAGCTCTTCGAGTCGATACGTACCTGATAAAACATTAAAATATTCTCCATCAATCATATCCAAAGGAGGTGGCAATAGCGTGCCTGAGCTTTCAACGATGATAAACGACATTTCATCGTGGAGCTGCCAATCGGTAATGGTCTCATCAAACTGAAGCCCATCTTCAAATTTTCCAGTGCGAACACCGCCTAAGCCGGCGTAGGATAGTTCTGCTTCAATCGGTCGGGGCACGCCAAGCCAGTGGAACCAATTAAACTGATATTCTTCTTCGGTGATGGTTGAAACGGTTTTGATATTTTCCCAAACGGCCGTGTTGCTTCGGCCTTCAATGATAACGGATGTGTGGGTGGTGGTAACGGCCGTGTTTACCTCAAACTGCGCCTCAACCGGTTCAGATAAAAACGGCGAAAAAATGGCAAAGCAAAGCAAAAGCGTTGCTACTCTAGGATGCTTCTGAAGCAGCCAAACCGTGACCCCACCAATCGATGCGGCAGGGAAAAGTATAGGAAAGCTAATAATAAAGCAGAACAGTAAACCGAATGAAGCAATTAAAACCACGACCGTGACTGCAAAAATATAGGCCCACGGTAAGAATATAGCCCCAATCCAGCCGATATCTCGCTGGCGCATCATGATAAAGTTACCAATGGCGCCCACGGCGTAAGGAACGAGCATGATAAAGCTCCAAGAAAACGTTTCAAGAAAATCGCCTGATAGTTCAAACAGCCAGACAACAGCAAACCCATAGGCAACAGTCAGTAATATGGAAATGAAAATGGTTGGGAACTCCTTGAATTTTACCATGATGACCCCTTGGAAAGATTTATAAAAGAGCATAAGCTTTGATAGACGAAAACAGTAGTCACTAGGGGACACGAGCTGAATGACTAGGGTCATTTTGTTGCCATATTATGCAGACAGGATAAAACTAAGGTATGACGAATCAGGTTCCATCCTCCGCGACACTTCATGTCAATCCAGAACACGGTGGTCTTCGTGCTGTTATCGTGTTTTCTTTGATCATTAGCGCCATTTTAGGCTTTGCCTTTATCCGCCAAATTCTAGGCATTATCAACGACGGTTTTCCCGACTATACGGTGATCGTTTCCTGTTTTGGAGGTCTGTTTATTTCTTTAATCACTATTTGGGTTGTCGAGCGCATTTTGAAAAGAACGTGGCACAGTGGTCAAAAAATTGAGCTTGATGAAAAGGGAATTACCCTCGTTAATCGGGTGGAAAATGACCTGCCTCTGAAGTGGAATGGAGATATATCAGGTCGTCATTGGACCTTTGGAATGGCAGGGTATAACAGGGTTGCCCGTGAAAATAGATTGCCTAAAAACTGGCTTTGTTTAGCCTCAATGATTCAAGACGGGGATAAGCGACTGGTGGTTTATACCTATCTATCGCCTGACAAACGGGAAGATTTTCTTAATGGCACCGCCGGTAACCTTGCCTATCATACAATTGATCCGAAAGAAGTGTTTGAGTCTTCGATGCGGCTTCGGGTCGGCCCGACGTTCTATCCTGCTATCCCTGCATCGATATTAACAGGCCCAAACGGCCGTTATTGGCTCGCTGAAAAGCGTCGCTGGGAGCACGGCTTAGAACTTTCCATTGAAGATTATGAAATGTTTGTGACATTTGTTAGTCACTATCTCACAGAACAAGAAATTAAGGAATAAATTATGTTTGATTTTATTACCGAAGAACACGAAATGATTCAGCAGGCTGCCCGAGAGTTTGCTCAAAAATCAATTGCGCCGATTGCAGAACATCATGATGAAACGGGGGATTTCCCTATCGACACCGTGCGCCAAATGGGGCAGCTTGGGTTTATGGGCATTGAAGTGCCCGAGGAGTATGGTGGGGCCGGTATGGATACGTTAGCTTATGCGCTGGCTCTCACCGAAATTTGCAAAGCGGATGCCAGCCACGGCACGATTATGTCGGTGAATAATTCGCTTTATAGCTATGGCATTCTGCTGTTTGGGACCGAAGCGCAGAAGAAAAACTTTTTAGAGCCAATTGCCACAGGTCAAATGATTGGTGCTTATAGCTTGACTGAACCAATGAGCGGTAGTGATGCGGGCACAATGAAGAGTCGAGCTGTACTCAATCAGGCGGGCACACATTATGTGATTAACGGCCGTAAATCATGGGTCACCTCCGCCCCCTATGCCGATAAAATTGTTCTCTTTACCATGACCCAGCCGGAGAAAAAGCATCGTGGCGTGACGGCTTTCTTGATTGATACCGACCAGCCTGGCTTTGAGCGCGGCAAAAAAGAGCCCAAAATGGGCATTCGCGCCAGCGCCACCAGTGAAATCATCTTTGATAATTACGAATGTCCCGTTGAAAATCGTTTAGGCGAAGAGGGAGACGGCTTTAAGATTGCGATGACTGTCTTGGACCAAGGACGTATCGGGATTGCTGCCCAGGGTTTAGGCATTGCTGAAGCGGCCCTAGAAGCGGCCGTTGCCTATTCTCAAGAGCGTGAAGCGTTTGGCCAAAAAATCGGTCAGTTCCAGATGATCCAACAAAAGCTAGCCGATATGAAGTGTCGGGTTGATGCGGCGCGCATGCTGATGTACCAAGCGTGTATGGCTAAAAAGCAAGCTGAACAAACTGGTGGGCGCTTTACCCTTGAGGCGAGCATGGCTAAGCTATATGCCAGTGAAACCGCTAACTATTGCGCTAAGGAAGCGCTTCAAATTCATGGCGGGATGGGCTACAGCAAAGAGATGCCGCTCGAAAGATATTATCGAGACGCTAAAATCACGGAAATCTACGAAGGGACGAGCGAAGTGCAGCGCATGGTCATCGCGCGCAATATGACGGGCTTAAGATAATTGATGGGTGTGCATTCCCAATTTATCTGAACACTTTTCCCAAGTAAGGCGAATTAGAGACTTTGGAAATATAAGGAATAAAGAGGATCTGAATGAACCAAAAAAGCATCCTTCAGAGACTGAGATGGCTACTTATTCTACCGTATGCGCTTTTTGATTACCTATTTGTGTTTGCTGATCAAAAGCTGATTCAAAGAACCAGAAATATTCGACTTATCCCAAATGAGCGCCATCGTAGGGGAGGGAAATATGCTTTTTCTGAATGGGCCCACGTCATCGGTATTTTCCAGACCCTTATTTACCAACAATTGGAAAGTAAACAGGGCAATACAATTTTAGATATCGGCTGTGGTACCGGACTGTTGGGTATCGCAAGTGAGCCGTTTGTGGGTCAGGGGGGTAAATATATTGGGCTTGACGTGCGGGGCAAAGATATTGACTTTTGCCGTCAACATTATCCCTCTGAGAACTTTGAGTTCGTTCATTTTGAGGTCAACAACCCCGCATACACTTCTGGTCAGCAAAGCACCCATTTAAAATGGCCCGTCGAAAGTGGCACCATTGATATTGCTACGGCTTTGTCCGTGTGGACACATTTAAAAGAAGAAGACGCGATTTTTTATTTTAGAGAAATCGGCCGTGTGCTCAAGCCCGGTGGAAAGGCGATCGTCACCTTTTTTCTGCTTGATGAAACGTATGAAAAAAGCTTGCCGTTGCGGTCAAACGCGAAAGGTCGCTTTCATTTGACCGCTCAGGATAAGTGGGTATTTGACCAATCATCTTACGGTTCGGATGCGTGGCGACATCCCAAATGGGCTGAAGTCCCAGAAAGCGCCATTGGCGTCACAAACGCTGGCTTTGAGCGAATTGTTGAAGATTCTGGTCTGAAACTAATCGAACAACACCACGGAAACTGGAAAGAAATGCCCGGCGTTTTCTTCCAGGACGTGTGTATTTTTCAAAAGATTTGATGCCGTCCAGAGCCTTTCAAGGTTTGATAATCAGTTGAGTGCCTAAAAAGCTGGGATATAAATTGAAATTGATACAAATCACCGCTGAGGATGAAGAACTTACCGTTCGCTTAGAGTGCGATCCGGTCATGATGCTACATCTCGGCGGCCCCCGTCCAGAAGCGGATGTGCGAGCATCTCATAAGCGGCGGCTGGCCTTAATGGCGCAGGGTGATGCCCAAATGTACAAAATTGTTTCGGATGATTCCGGCGAAACGATGGGCACAATCGGCATCTGGAAGATTGAGTGGAAGGGGCCGCAAAGCTATGAAATGGGGTGGTTTGTCTTGCCTGATTATCAGGGTAAAGGAGTGGCGACCGAAGCCGCCTGTTTAATCATTTCCCAAGCTCGAACTGATCCAGACATGCGCTACGTCTATGCCTACCCTGTCGTTCAAAATGCGGCCTCAAACGCAATTGCTCAAAAAATTGGCATGGAAAATCTTGGTCCATTCGATAATGAAGGGTTTGCTGGCGTGCTTCGTTGTCATAACTGGTGCATTGATCTTCACTAATTAGCTGCTCGTAAATTCGCTCTAAGGCAAATTATACTTTTTAATACTACGACGGGATTTTATCAAATTGCCCTGGAATTGATTGACTGGATCGCTCATGAATCCCTTTTGAACGAGATAGGATTTATCTTTATCTGCATGCAAGAGTTAGATATCCATGATACAAGAAGCGCAAGCACGGAAAAAACAGTCTATTGCTCGGTTAAGAGCTGAAGATGTTCCATACATTGACCACTTACCCGTCATTGAATCAGAGAGTGAATCAACTCGGCGAAGCTCAACCGAGGTTTCTATAAGGGCAATGGCCCTTTGTGTGGTGGCTCTAAAAGGTGAAGGGCTTGAGGATGATTTGTTAAATCAAATTATCAATAACTATCAATTGAGTGAAGCTTTTACCCCTAATGAGCGACTCTTCGTTAATAACTTGTCTCCTGATCAAACGTCGCTTATCCAATTTTCTTGGCGATATGAATGTTACTGAGTTTTATTATGGGCCCTAGGTTTTATTGAGAACCTAGAGCGCTCAGACAAAATTTGTGATCCTGCACACGCTGTAAGAATTCTTCACGGGAACGAGCGCGAAGAATTTATTGAGAAGGCTCTGCTTCGACCACAAAATGAACTGCTAGATGAAGCTGATCTTATTTATAGATACCATTGGGCAATTGTTGATGCTCAGCTTAATAATCGGCAGGTACCTTCAAGCTTAGAACCTGGTGTTGTTATGGAGCGTCATTACGTTTTAAACTAGTTGATTGGTTACGGCGACTTGGAGTGGGATGAGATCTCAACTGATACTTAGTGCGATAACAAGGCTCTATGCGGCTGCCCTGTGATAAAGTGTTGATTCGCGACAGTCTCGCTCCATAGGGCCACAGGAAAGCACCTCATAAACAGGGTCTTTGGCGCTCCATTGATAGGATGATTCTGATAAAGCGCAGAGCATCCATCTCCAAGCGGACAAAGCTGATTGAAACCTTATTGTTGTATTAAGTAACCTCAGTTCGGAAAAACTTTGTCATTACTTCGGCCCTGCTCAGCACAGGTCTGAGCGAAGCCAAAAAATCAGGTCATCAAAAGATTATTAACCAAAGAATCTCACCTTTATGGACAAGCTAGATTCTTCACTGACCACCATTTTTGATAAAAAATGTGTTCGACCCGTTCAGAATGACAATTCTCGAATTCAGGCTAGGTAAGCAGTAAGAAGCTATTTGAAAAATTGGATTTGAAATCTGCCCTAGCTTGGACTAAAGGGAAAGCTTTTTTCAATGATTGACAATTTATAAATTCTCCATCCTCATCGTTTTTCGTTTTGGGTGCTGGTAAACTTGGGGACGTATGAAAAAGTTGCTGGATGTTCAACGGCCGTATTCCCCATTCCTGTGGGGTATTCTACTGCTTTACCTCTTGATAACCGTCGGATACAGCCTGATCAACCCGCTTTTTGAAACCCCCGATGAGCATTTCCACTTTTTCACTATTACCCATATCGTCAACCAGCGGGAGCTCCCCCAAATTCCAGAAACCTATGATCCGTATCTCGGGCCCGAACCGGCTCAGCCCCCGCTTTACTACATTCTGTCTGCGCTGATTGTGGCACCGTTTGATACCCAAGATGCGAGAGAGCAAATGGTTTTTAATCCATTCGCTTGGATTGGCTCTGCTGATGCGGTGGTTAATTTGAATCGCACACTCGTCACGCCGTATGAGCAGTGGCCGTGGCGAGGGTATGCCTGGCCGGCGCATTTGGTGCGGTTATTTTCTGTGGCCTTGGGGTTGGGGGTTGTGCTGTGCGTTTATAGCTCTGCCCGCTTACTGTTTGATGAGCCAATTGCCCTGCTGTCGACGGCAATGGTGGCATTTTTGCCGCAGTTTAACTTTATTCACAGCGCCGTAACCAATGATGCGTTGATTACGTTTTTGGCGTCTTTTGGGATTTGGCAATTGATTCGGATATGGCAAACGGCCGTTTCTCCCAAACGACTTTTATGGCTGGGCATTACTATTGGTTTGGCCGCCTTAACGAAGAATGCTGGCCTGTTGCTTCTGATTTTTGCCGCTGGCTTTTTGCTGCTGCGCTTTTTGCGGGATGTTGATTTGAAAGATGATTTAACGGCAGCATTTAGAGCGTGGGTGTGGCAAACGGCCGTTTATGTCGTTCTGCCGGTTCTGCTTATTGCGGGGTGGCTGTGGGTGCGCAACCAAATGCTGTACGGTGACTTTACCGCTGCTAACCAGTTTGTTGACATTGCAGGTGGCGACCGAGGGTACACCATCGGCCAAGTGCTGGCTGAAAGCAACGGGCTGTGGCTCTCCTTTTTTGCTGTGTTTGGCTGGTTTAACTTGCGTCCACCCGAGTGGATTTATTGGATTTGGAACGTTTTGGCCATTATGGCGGGGGCTGGCTTACTTTTAGGGCTGGTTCAGCAGCTTGGCCAAACGAATTGGGAAGCCCCAACTCGGTTAGAGGTTATTCAGCGGCTGCTAAAACGGCCGTTTATCATCGGCGTTTTGCTGTTTGGTTGGCTGCTAGCGGTGTATGCCGGTTTGGTCACCTTTATGCTGCAAACGGAAGCGGCGCAGGGGCGACTGCTTTTTCCAGCCATTGTGCCCATTATGCTCGCCTTTGGGTATGGCCTCTCACGAATACCGTTGCGCCTACTTTGGGTATTGTGCGGCTTGGCCGCTTTGTTAACGACACTATTTAGCCTCTGGTTTGTGATTCGGCCAGCGTACCAGCTGCCCCAAATTGTGGAGGCATTGCCCAGCGATGCCGTGCTGATTGACGCGCCGATGCCGTTTGGCGTCACGCTCGTTGGGTCTGGTGTAGAGACGGAAACGGCCGTGGCGGACGACATCGTTTGGCTCACGCTTTACTGGCAAATCGATGAACCAATTTTTGAGCTTCCCGCCTTCAAATTTGAAATTCTAGGGCAAGATTTAGAGAACCCGCTGGGTGAGATTCACACTTTCCACGGGCGCGGGTTGTTCCCACCCGCATACTGGCCCGTCGGGGTAATTGTGGCGGATCGGTTTCCGGTTGGGTTAGATCAAGTAGATGCCGATGATGTGCCTGTTTTAGCGCGTGGCTTTGCCCGCGTGGTGCCTTTAGATGAGCCAACAGATGAGACCGATGCGGAAGGGGTGTTTGTGGGCGGCGTGAAGCTGGTCCCTGCGCTGTGGGATGTTGAGGTTGCACCGTGGGATGTCGAGGTAACGCTAGGGGATTTTATTGAACTTCGCTCTGTTTCGGTATCGGAAACGGCCGTTTCATCCGGAGAAACCATTGTGATTGATTTGGTGTGGCTGGCGAACGGTACGCCGAGTCAAGATTACGCTACGCTCGTTCATTTAGGCTCACCAACCGAATCGCCGCTAACGCAGGGAGACGCTCATCCGCGTAACGGTAGTTACCCGACCCGCATTTGGGAAGCCGGTGAGCAGATTGTTGATCAATACCAACTTACAATTCCTGCTGAAATTGAAGCGGGCTGCTATCCTCTTTTACTGGGCATGTATAGCCCCGCAGATTTTCAAAGACTACCCCTCGCAGTGAATGGCGAGCAGCAGCAAAATGATGTTTATCAAGCCAGCGAGATTTGTGTTGAGTAAGGCATGATGAAGTCGCTTCGGTTCCATTTTTTACCGCTTGCCGCTTGGACCTTACTGTGGCTCATCTTTTTTTGTCCCCTAATTTTAGGTTTGGCCCGTTTGCCAAACGGTGACTTTGCTGGACAGTTTCACGCTTTTGCGCTTTTTCAATTTGACCAACTGCAGCAGGGCATCTTTCCGCTGTGGTCAGGCGGTAGCTTTGGCGGCTTTCCGTTTGCGGCAGATACCCAAGCGGCCGTTTTTTACCCGCTGCGCTGGGTGTCGCTCCTTATTGCCTTCGGGATTGGCGAATTTAGCTATCATCTTCTAACGCTTGAAGGCTTATTTCACATTTGGTTAGCTGGCGTATTTACCTATGGTCTGTCGTTTTCATTGACTCGTCAGCGGCTAGCTGCATTGGTGTCGGGGATGGCGTTTGGGCTGGGGGGGTATCTAACTTCCTATCCGCTTTTACAGCTGGCCATCTTGGAAACGATTGCTTGGTTACCGCTCGTTTTGTGGCTGTTACGACGAGCGGTGCTTGGTGAGAAACGGCCGTTGCCGTCGCTCGTCGGTGCGGCCGTTGTGCTAGGAATTGCCTTTTTAGCTGGGCATCCGCAAACCTTTTTGCACTGCTGTTATCTTGCCGCCGCATACTATCTCTTTTTGACGTTTAAAGCCCGCTGGACCTGGCGCTGGCGGTTAGGATTGGGGGCATTGTTTGCCACGGTTACTTTGGGTACGGCTATGATTGCTGGGCTACCCGCTTGGCATTATCTGAGCCTCACAACGCGCAGTGAAGTGGGGTATGAGTTTGTGAGTCAAGGTTTCCCGCTGCTGAACTATATGCATCTGCTTATTCCGCGAACGCTCTCGCTTTGGGCACCAGAGTATGTTGGTTTGCTTGGCCTGATGTTTGCTTTGTTTGCGCTCTGGGGCCGGATTCGGTCTGAAAACCAGGCAGAGATCTTGTTTTGGGGCTTTGTAGCGCTTATTGCGGGCTGGCTGTCTCTTGGGGACAAGGGGATTCTATTTGAACTGATTTATCGCCTTGCCCCGGGCTTTACATTTTTCCGGCAGCAGGAGCGATTGGTGAATTTTGTGAGCCTGAGCATGGCGCTGCTGGCGGGGCAGGGGGTGGCACTGTGGTGCCAACTGCAGTGGCGTGAGCGTCGCCGCTTTTTACGGCCGATTTTGACGCTTTCGCTGGGCGGGATGCTCTTATTTAGCTTGATTTTGGCGTTGGCGCAGCCAATTGTGAATCCAGACTGGTTAACGTCAGTCGGGCGACAGTGGCTTGTTTTTGGCGTGGCTCTCCTTGTGATTTGGTTTGGGCGAAAACGGCCGTATTTCATCGTTCTGATCTTAGCCGTTGATCTTTTTATTCCTATTCGCACCGCTATGAATTTGCAAAACGAACCGCCCGATCCGTTTTGGGCAGAGCCAGATTGGGTGCCGGTGGTTCAAAATGATAGAGGCCGATTTGACTCTCGCCTGCTCTTCCACGCCAATGCGGGTGAGATTTATGGGATTGATGATATTCGCGGCATAAGCCCGCTTAAGCTAGACGTGGTGGAACGATTTGAAACGCTGCCCCGTTCGCTTCGCTGGCAGCTGCTCGGCGTGACGCACGTGGTGGCAGAGGAGGAGATTGAGGCAGGCTTAACGGCCGTTCTTCCCATCCGTGAAAACATCATGCCCAATGATCCGTTTGCAGGCGCGACGCTGTATCGATTTGATGGGGCGCTGCCTCGCTCTTGGATTAGCTATGAGCCTATTGTTGCCTCAACCCAAGAAGAGGCGTTTGCTAGGCTGACTGAGCCGATGTTTAGCCCAGAAACGGCCGTTATCCTTACTAGTCCTCGCTTAGATGCACCCCCACCGCTTACGACGTCTGAATTTAACCAAAACCGCTTCACTCGATTCATCAACCGGCGAGATTATGTTGTGCAGGCTGAACAAGACGGCTGGTTTGTTTTGTCAGAATGGGCTGTCCCGGGGTGGCAAGTTGCGGTAAATGGTCAAAATATGGAGCCAACGACGGCAAATTATGGCTTTATCGCCGTGCCCGTAGCCGCTGGTGATAATGATGTGACGCTTTATTATGTGCCGCTGGGGTTGGTGAGTGGTGGGGTGATAACGGCCGTTACGCTCGTTTTGGCACTTTTGCTTGCTTGGCGCTGGCATCCGAGCGTGGCTGTACACAGAGTTCAGAATTCTGTGTACAGTGGCAAATGGCAGATGGTCGGTGGCAAAGGGCGGGTGGCAAGCGGCTTGTGGCCATTACCCAATAGCCAATACACCAATACACCAAAATACCAATCTATAATTACCAACTATCAACTACCACTCATCCTCCTTTTGGGCTTTATTCTTCGTATAACCAACTTGGGCACTCAAGAATTGCGGGGGGATGAAGCGTTTAGCTACCTGAATGCGCGAATCCCGTTTGGGGAAATTGTGCCTGGTTTGCTGGCACAGGGAGACCCCCATTCTCCGCTCCACTACCTAATGCTGCACGGCTGGATGCGGTTGGCGGGAGATAGCGAATTCGCCATGCGCTTTATCTCGCTGGTGCCGGGCGTGCTGTTGATTGCTCTGGTTTATCAACTAGGTCGAATGATAGGCGGACGCCGATTAGGGGTGCTCACCGCGCTGCTGCTGGCAATCTCTCAATCTCACGTTTGGGTGAGTCAAGATGTTCGCAATCAATATACGCTCAGCCTCTTTTTTATCAGTGCGGCGACCGTCTTGTTGTTAAACCTGATGGCTCAGCGTGAGTCTGGCTGGCGGCGCATTGGGGGCTGGGGTGCCTATGCGGTGCTTTGTTCGCTGGCGGTGTATGCGCATTTTTACGGTGCATTTGCCCTGTTGGGGCACGCCATCTTTATGCTTCTAAATGCTAAAAACCGAGAGAAGCTGCTCTCATGGGACATTTCGGTTGGCATATCGGTAGTGCTCTTTTTGCCGTGGGTGGTGTTGCTGGCTCAAAACTTACTGCAAGCAGGGCAGCTAAGCGACCCTTCGTCACCCGAATTGGCGCAATATTTAACTGAAGTAGGTATTGAATTATTCGCGGGCTCTGCTGTTCAGGGGGGCTGGCTACGCTGGATCTTTTTACTGGGGCTGGGGCTTTGTGGCTTGGGTGTGCGCACGCTTTGGCAACAAAAGCGAGACGTGGCTGGCCTGCTGCTCGGCTGGCTGGTGGCTACCGTGCTGATCATTTTTCTGATTCGGTTTAGTCGCGCAACCTTCAACACATTTTATATTTCAATCGCGGCCCCAGCGCTCTTGCTGCTGCTTGCTGTTGGGCTGTTGTCGGTATGGCAATGGGCGGGGCAGTGGGGGCGTAGAACGGCCGTCATTATCACGCTCCTCTTTGTTACTACCTCAGGGCTAAGCCTCGTTAACTATTACACCGATCCCCAATACAGCCGTTCAATCGGCTACCGGGAGATGGCCCAGCACGTGTCTGATCAGGTCGCGCCCAACGATCTGTTTTTAGCCCATTTCCCCGATCCGTCCCTTGTTTACTATTTGCGAGATGTGCCGCTGGCTTATGAAATGCAGCCAGCCTATTATCAGCCGCCTGCTGTTGAGACAACCTCTGATTTGGCCCAGTTTGCCGATCAATATGAGCGAATTTGGTTTGTGCCTGCGCCAGGTTCAGCTTGGGATGCAGAAAATGTGGTGCCGCGCTGGCTGGATGAGAAAACGATTGTGGAACAAACGGCCGTTTATACCAACCTTACCCTTTCTGCTCATCGTGCGCCGTCTCAGGTTCAGCCGATTGGCCTGTCGATCGGGCAAAAGCTGGATGATGTCTTTGTGCTTGAGCATGTTCATCTCACAATTGACGGGGTACCGGTTGATCTGTCACAGAGCGTAACTGTTCCAGCGGGTGGAGAACTGGTAGTGACGTTGCTGTGGCGGGGAAATACGGCCGTTGAAACACACTACACCGTCTTTGTTCAGCTGCTAGATGAGAACGGGGTGCTTATTGTGCAAGATGATAGCGTCCCTGCCCGCGGTTTGCGCCCCACCATGACGTGGAAACCAGAGGAATGGATAGTGGATCCCCACACCTTGCCAATCCCGACAGACCGCACAATTGGTCGGGGTCAGCTCATCGTTGGCATGTACGAAACCGCCACAGTTGACCGCTTAATATTTGAGACAGGCGTCGATGCTTTGCCAGTTGCTAGATTTGAATAAAATCTTAGTTGAACGCTGTTTGATCGTTATTGTTTAACTCACATCATCTGAAAGTGAATCAAACCAATTTTCAATTTCGATATTTTCAAATTGAGAAAAATCATCTGTATTTCGGGTAACAAGAGTTAAATCATTGACGATTGCAGTAGTGGCAATCTGTCCGTCAGCAAATGAGGGGGATAAGCCCATTTTAGATAATCTTGCTCTTTCTCTGGCAAAATACTCTGCAGCGACTTCTTCAAATAGAATAATGGGAATATTGGGATAGACTGTTTGCTCTAGGAAATACTGTACACGGCTTTTTCGCTTTGAGCTTGGTAATCGGTGAAACCCATACAATAATTCGTGCCAGCTTATTGCAGAAATGGCGATTTCTTTTTGGTGAGTTTGGATTTTGGTGGCAACAGTAGGATTGGGGCGAATACGCTCTAGCTCTGAGATGATGTTCGTATCTAAAAGATACTTTATTGCCATGGATTTTCAGCCTCGGTTGTTGAACGATCGCGAATGTCTGCCCAGATATCTAATTCTTCATCGATAGGGTCGTCTTTCCAGGCCATTTGGTATTGAGTGTATGATGCCCAAAAATCTCGCTGGGGTTGATTCTCTAGAAGTCTTTCATACTCATTTGCAGCTAGAATAACCGCGACAGACTGTCCCCGTCGGGTAACATGGACTGGTTTTTTGTTTTCTTCAACATTGTGAATAAGCGATGCAAATTTATTGCGAGCTTCAGCAATAGAGTAGGTTAGTTTTGACATAAAGGTCTCACTTGGCTATGTATATGGCCATTTTAATCTTGATTCATAACCGTGTCAATTAGGATTTCTTGCCAAGAAATAGATTTTGATGGAACATATGGTCGATATGGAACCGTTGCCCATTGATGATCATTTTGACGAGCTTTTTGCTAATCAGCTGGCTAAGCTTGAGGCTTACAATAAGCACCATTACCGTCCCAATAGCTATCTTCATAAATGGTGGGCGCGTCGTTGCGGCAGCACCTTTCGGCTCATTTTAAAGCATCTGGTTGAGGAAAAATCAAAGCAAGATTACTATGCGCCCAAAGGCTTAACGGGCAAGATTAT
>JBCCFD010000154.1:0-15398 GCA_039029915.1 Chloroflexota bacterium | reverse complement strand
CTGACCCATTCAACCTCAGCAAACGCATTATTGGGGTCTGTGCCCCCAGCCTGCACAAAGACAATTTTCTCAAGCTGAAATGGTTCAGTTTGGTCTGTGAGATGTTGGGGTAGAAACGGCCGTTTAATAGCAGGCACCTCATCTAACCAATCGTATCTAAGATGATTTGGGTCCCAAAAATGGATGTGAGAATCTGCAATTTTCATCTCTCTCTAGCTCCTGAAAACGCATACATGGGGCCGCCAACGAGACCCGCTAACCGATTTGCTATCGAAACAAGCAGGGCCAAAGCAACCGCCTGTGAGGCCACTAGTCCAGCGGCCATAAAAAGCGTTGGTGCCAATGATTCACGCACCCCTAAGCCGCCAATCGACGGCACCAGCAACACAATCGACATGATAGGGACAACCAGCAGATAGTAACCATAGGACACATTTAAGTTAAGCGATTGACCAAATACCCACCACATCGCCACTAAGAAAAAGTTAAAAACAGTTGATACTGCCAAAGCGCGAAAAATCGCTTGCCACCCGCACGCCTGCACTGTATCTAGCAGCTTGGCCAGCGGCTGTTTTTTATCCATTAATGATAGCTTGCCCGGCAGCCAACCACCTAGACGGCGAATCAGCTTGCCTTCCAAAAATAACCAGCCGCCCAACAACCCCAGCAAACTAACCCCAACCGTAAAAAGGACCAGACTGTCAGGAAAATCTGGCGGCCGAAAAGGGAGAGCAAACAGGGCCATGACAAAAAGCATCAGCAAGCCGGTTAGCCTATCAACAATCACCGTACCCGCCGCAATATGCGTTGGCACATCATTAGACGCTTCTACAACTCGCACCACATCCCCACCAAAACCAGTTGGCAGGAAGGTGTTAAAAAAAGCGCCAACAAAATAGATGCGAACCAGCCGTCGAAAAGGGATTTCCAACCCTAACCCTTGAACGAGCACCAACCAGCGGTACGCTCGCAGCACAATCCCTAGCCAAACCAGAATAAAACCTAAGATGACCCAAGACCAGCGAATGGTGACCAGCTCAGCCTGCAGCTCATCAAACTGAATTTGACGAAAAGCCAACAGTAAACCGATCACCGATATAGCGATTTTTAGCAAGGTTGAAATATGTTTTCGCATCCGGAGGATTGTAGGTCATTGTGGGTCGATTGAAAAATTAAAATAGGGGGAAAACAATCATCAAGAAATCTAAAAAGTGGGCCAAGCGGTATCGCTAATTTTGCTTTTTTTGTAAGGCAAAGCTGCAAATCAGGCCCAAAATTCCATACCCAACGAGAATGTAAAAAGCTGCTTGATACGATTCAATTTGTGTTAAGCCCACCTGTTCTCCCCACTGCAAAACAACCCCAATTAATGTTGTCGCAATCATCGATCCCCCAAACCGGGTCATTGAATAAATGCCAGCCGCAGCACCTGACTGATTTTCATCAACGCTGTCTAAGGCTTTTCGATGTAAAGATATGATGTTTAATCCAGCCGCAGCACCGTGAAAGATAAGCCCTGCATAAATCAAGGCTAAATCAACAGAAGCAGGGAGAAACGCGAAATAAATCATAGCAAGAAGCTGGCCGCTAATCCCCACAATGGTTAAATTTCGCCGCGAGTAGCTGTCGGCCATATTACCCCCAACCCGAATCAGAACCAGTAGGATGATAGAGTGCACGGTGGCAAATAGACCAAGTTGGGCCGCATTGAAGCCGTACAAATCTGTAAGGTAAAGCGGGAATAAAAATCCCGGCCCGGCCATCATGCCCATTCGGAAACCTGATGCCAGCGAGGCAAAGGTAAAGTTTGGGTTTTTGAAAAGCCTCAAATTAATCAGGGGATCTAATTGGTGTCTTTCCCAAATGAAAAACACGGCCGTAAATCCCAAAAACCCCAGCAACAGCCGCCAATCTCGCAGTGGCTCAACCCCTGTAATAGGCCGACTTGACAAAAATAACACCAAAAAGATGACCAATCCATTGAGAAAAAAGACGCCACCCCAATCAAATTGCCGCAAAATAGCCCAGTTTGGACGGCCCCTCAGGGTTGGCACCTGACGGCGAACGATAACAACAGCCACAACACATAACACAAAAATAGGGGGAAAGATCAAACGCCAACCAAACGCATCGATAAGAAAACCACCAATTGTTGGCGCAAAGATTGATGTGCCTGGTGCGGTGGCGTTCCAAATGCCCAGCGCCCGGCCGCGCGTTTCTTCTGGGAATCTTGATGAAATAATGGCCAAGCAAAGCGGTGTGATGCCAGCAGAGCCAAACCCCTGAACGACGCGCCCTACGAAAACCCAAAACAACGATTCTGCAACAAAAATTAGAATCGTGCCCAGGCTCAAGATAATGATCCCAAAGACAAGTAGTCTAGATCGACCAAGCTGATCGCCTAAACGGCCGTAAAGCGGCATCATCACCATAAACGGCAGCGAAAATGCGATTGCCAGCCAGGCAACTACGTCCGGCTCAATTGCAAAATGATCACGTATCGTTGGTAAGGCAATACCAAATACGGATCCATTAAAAAGTAAGGCGATGACGGGAAAGATAAGGGCAATCAGAATGGAGCGACTTTGATGCTCAAAAGCTGTTGTTTTTTCAGATGATGGGGTCATCTGCTTAATTGTAGCTGATTTGGAGGAATAGGGTTGTGGGGAATAGCCGGAGGAGCAAAGAAAAGATTGTATTTGCTAAACGCTAAATCTTAAATTGATTAGCAAATACAATCTTCAATCTAAATATCTATCGGTTTAGCCGAACTCAATACCTTGGGCCAATGGGAGTTCACTGCCCCAGTTAATGGTGTTAGTTTGACGCCGCATATATCCTTTCCAAGCATCAGAACCAGATTCCCGGCCACCGCCAGTATCTTTTTCACCACCAAAGGCGCCACCTATTTCAGCACCGCTGGTACCGATGTTAACGTTTGCAATGCCGCAATCGGACCCTGCATGAGATAAGAATTTCTCAGCCGTGCGCACGCTGTCTGTGAAGATGGCACTTGATAATCCTTGGGTCACACCATTTTGTAAAGCCATCGCCTCATCAAGGGTGCTATATGGCAGGATATACAGGATAGGAGCAAAAGTTTCTTCTGCAACGATTGGGGTTTGGCTGGGCATTTTGATAATGGTTGGTTCTACAAACTGGGGACCAACATCTGGGCGAGCTTTCCCACCAGTTAGCAATGTACCACCTTGATCAACGGCCGTATCGACTGCTCGAAGCATCGCCTTAACCGAGCGTTCTGTCACCAATGGGCCAAGAAGCGTACCATCATCGAGTGGGTCACCCATTGGCACTGTTTCATACGCCTTAACAAGTTTTTCCGTCAGCGTATCAACCATTGATTCATGAGCAATGATGCGACGTGTTGTTGTGCACCGCTGTCCAGCTGTCCCCACAGCTCCAAAAACAATGCCGCGGGTTGCCATTTCGAGGTCGGCTGATTTCGTCACAATAATGGCGTTGTTGCCACCCAGCTCCAGAATAGATCGACCCAAACGCTGGGCAACAGTTGCCGCCACTTTGCGCCCAGTTGGAATTGAGCCTGTAAACGATACCATTGGCAACCGTGGGTCCTCCGACATCATTTGCCCAATGTCGCCACCACCAATCGTTAAGTTAAAAATGCCGCTCAAGCCGTGATCTGCCATCACTTTGTTAAACAGCTTTTGCGTCGCCACAGAAACTAAAGGTACCAGCTCGCTCGGCTTCCAAATCATTGTATCTCCGCAAACGGCCGCAATCGCTGAATTCCATGAATAGACCGCAACAGGGAAGTTAAAGGCAGAAATAATGCCGATTGGACCCAGCGGATGCCACTGTTCATACATGCGATGATTCGGTCGTTCTGATCCCATGGTTAAGCCATAAAGCTGCCGGGACAAACCTGTGGCAAAATCCATAATGTCGATCATCTCTTGGACCTCGCCAGCTCCTTCGACGCGAATTTTACCCATTTCTAAGGTTACTAAATCACCTAGGGGTTCTTTATACTCACGTAAAATATTCCCAATATCGCGCACGACTTCCCCACGCTTTGGAGCTGGCACCATGCGCCAATCAACAAATGCATTTTGGGCGGCTTCCACCGCTTGGTTATAAGAAGCGGCATCTGCGGCCTGAACTTGGCCGAGGGCTTCCCCTGTGGTTGGATTATAAGATGTAATAAATTCACCAGACGTCTCAAGCCACTGGTCGGGGCCTATGCAAACACCTGCATTTTTCTCTTTAAGGTCAAATTTCTTGAGGACCGATTCTGCTTTCATTTGTCTCTCCTAAATATTTTGTCTACAGCATCTTGTTGTGCCTAAATTTTATTGGTAAAGATGGATTTTGAAAACAATTTGTCTGTATTGCGCGAAGACCCCACGAGTTTTCAAACCAATACCTCTTCAATCTGTTAGCGTTTAATTGTTTTAGTCGTCAACCCTTCTTGGTAGAAAACAAATAAAATCGGCTATCAATATGAAATTTACTTGGAGAAAACCACAAATTCAGCATTTCTTTTTCAAGATATTTTTAGTTTTCACATGAACCGCTTTTATTTACGGCCGTTTTCGCGTAAAAATGGGCTATGACAACACAAAATAAACCTACAACAAATATTGACCACATCATCTATACAACGCCTGATTTACAGCAGGGGATTGATGAAATAGAAGCGCTTTTTGGAGAACGGCCGTATTTTGGCGGTCAGCATCTTGGTAAAGGCAGCCACAACGCCTTGCTTTCATTGGGCAAAGATGTTTATTTAGAAATTATTGCCCCAGACCCCCAACAGCCCGAGCCAGAATCATCCCGCTCATTTGCCCTAGACTCGCGCTCAAAACCACAGCTTGCTACTTGGGCAGCCGCTACAAACGATATGTCAGCCATCATTGAGCAAGCCATTCAGGCAGGCTACGATCCAGGCAAGTTAACAGCAGGCGGTCGCTTAACCGATGACGGGGTGCAGCTTTCATGGCAATCAACCCGCAGGGTGGAAGCCTCGCAGGGAAAAACCCCACCGGGAGATTGGCTCATTCCTTTTGTGATTTATTGGGGGGACACGCCTCACCCCGCCTCTTCAAAACCCAGCCAGTGCCGCCTTATTACTTTGGAAGCCACGCACCCTAACCCTGCTTCAATCCAGCAAATGCTCAGTGCATTAGGTTTAACTATCCAAGTAACTCAATCAGATCAGATCGGCCTCAAAGCAACGCTTGATACGCCAAACGGCCGTGTTGTCTTAAAGTGATGTGGGAACTGGGATTGGGGGTTGTTAAAATAAATACTACAAGGTGAAGTCAAATTGGGCGAAAAACACGATCTAAGCACCAATAACCACTAACTAATAACCAATCCCCAATTCCCAATCAACCAATATACTCCTACAAAAATTTAGCAACTTAGTGCAGTTATCCGGAAGTGCCTAGCAGCTCATGATGTAAACCATCCGGAAAACTGCTGTGTATTTCGCTCAATTACACCTAATGTGGATTTCTGGAGCGAAATACTAGGAAGAGGAAAATGACATCCCACACATTTAACTTCAATCACAAATGGAAAAACTACATCAACGGGGAATGGGTTGATAATTCTGAAAAAATCCTGGTGCATGATCCTGCAACTGAAGCCATCATCGCTGAAGTTGCCAAGGCAGGGCAAGAAGAGGTCGATATGGCCGTGGCTGCATCCCGTGCCGCCTTTGAAAATAGCGACTGGCGTAAAGTGCGCCCTATCGAGCGCGGACGCAAGGTGATGGGCATGGGTCAATATCTTCTTGACAATCTTGAAGAAATTTCCGCAGTGCTTTGCTATGATAGCGGCAAGCCACTTGATCAAGCCGTTACTGAAGTCGTCGGCTGTGCTCGATTTTTTGAGTACTATGGCAGCCACGCCGACAAGCTGGAAGGTCGCTCAATTCCATTGGGTGATGGCTATATCGACTACACCGTTCATGAGCCGTTCGGGGTCACCGCACACATAATCCCGTGGAATTACCCGCTAGAAATTGCCGTTCGCGGCGCCTCAGCAGCGCTGGCGACAGGCAACGCCGTCATTCTCAAAAGCCCTGAGCTTGATCCGCTCTCCGTTTACTATTTAGCTGATGCGGCAGAAGCAGTTGGCTTACCAAAAGGGTTGTTGAACATTTTGTGTGGGTATGGGCATGAGGCAGGCGCTGCCCTAGCCGCCCATCCTGATGTTGATCAAATTGTCTTCACAGGCTCAGTAGAAACAGGGCAGAAAATTTTACATGCGGCAGCCGATAAGGTCGTACCCGCCGTTATGGAGCTGGGCGGAAAATCTGCCGGCATCGTTTTCCCAGACGCCAATCTAGACCATTTGGTTGAGCAAGCCAAATGGGGTATTTTTATGAACAGCGGTCAGGTGTGCTCAGCGATGTCGCGCATGGTGGTTCATCGTTCTTACATGCATGAAGTAGCTGAAACGCTGGCTGATGTGACGAGTAAGCTAACGATGGGACATGGCATGGATAATCATTTTGTCAATCCGTTGATTTCAAACGGACAGCTTTCTAGGGTGTCAGGATATGTGAAAAACGGCCGTTCTGAAGGTGAAATCGTCATTGGCGGCCAAATCGAGGAGCGCACCGGCTACTTTATGCAGCCGACTATCTTCCAAAACGTCTCAGCTGACGCCACCATCGCCCAAGAGGAAATCTTTGGGCCAGTGCTTAGCCTAATCCCCTTCGATGAGGAAGAAGAAGCGATAGCCATTGCCAACAACTCAGAATATGGGCTTTGTGCTGGGGTCTTTACCAACGACCTCAACCGCGCCATGCGCTGCGCGCGCGATTTGCGTGCCGGTCAAATCTATGTCAATGAATGGTGGGCTGGTGGCATTGAAACCCCATTTGGTGGTTACAAAAAATCGGGGTTCGGCCGTGAAAAGGGCATCGAAGGGATGTACAACTACGTGCAGACAAAGAATGTAGGGATTCGGATTAGCAGCTAAGAGATAGAGATTGGGGATTGAGGATTAGCGTTGACTAATCTCCAATCCCCAATCCTTAATCTCCCAATCTCCCAATTACAAAACCCTTTCTAGCTTACTGAATCGATTCCAAAAACAGCACCGTTTGTTCAACGATTTGCTCTTGTTGGTCTGCCGGGCTAATAGTGGCGGTACCGTCTCCACCTTGGAGGCCGTAATCACCAAATTGGGCATGGTTGCCGCCATCAATAACATACTCTTCTGCTGAATCGGCTACAATGTCATAAAATGCGGCCATCTCAGGTGCACCGCTTTCTTCCGACCCATAAATTGTGAAGATATCAAATGGAACATTTATATAATCCTCTGAACTAGCAGGAAATGAAGCATACAAAATCATGCCATCTATCACATTTGCATTATTCTTGGCATATTCTGCGGCCATTGCTCCACCCAGCGAATGCCCACCAATGACCCAAGAGTCAATCTCGGGATACTTATCTATAATATCATCGGCCTTGTTAATGCCCGTAACTGCCAAATTAAGCGCCATTTTAGGAATCACAACAAGATAACCTGCATCAGCAATCCCCTGCGCGCTCACTGCATATGCCTCTGGGTCAACTAAGCCACCGGGGTAATAAATGAGGCCGAGAGTGGGTTGAGTGTCAGGCTGAAAAACAAGCAAACCATCTTCTCGAGTGATGTTATTGTCAGATAAAGTTTGCAGCGCTCGTTCCGTTGCAGGACGGGCACTGACGGTAGCCCATGTAAACAATCCAGCAACCATCAAAACCAGCAGTATTAAAAGACCTATTAATATTCGACGTAAAATTTTCATAGTTCCTCACACTTAGTGCTTTAAGTTCTTAGTAGAACAAAGCACTTAATTCTCCCTGAATTTAACACACAATAGGTTTACACGAAATTATGGGTAATGATTCTTTAACCTCTCTGCATAAAAAGGCCTAAAGCTTGAATGATGAGAACAACGCTCATCTAAAAACGGCCGTTTATTTCCGCCCTAAATTCAGGATATTGAGCCATCAAATCCGCTTTGTTACCTAATTCAAAAGAAGCATCATCGTAAGCGGGGGCCATTGTTGTGCCAATAAGCGCATATCCAAAATCCCCATTTGGTTGAACAATAGACCCTTGCCATGCTCCCCGTGACACAACAAACTGGGGATGCATCCCTGCACCGAAATCTGTCCCTAACTTCACAATCTCCCCGCTCCCCTCAGGGTACAACAGCAGCAGCTCAACCGGATCACCCGAGTAAAAATGGTAAATTTCGTCCGTTTGCAAACGGTGCATAGCGGAGAAGTTGTCTATCGTAATCAAATAGTAAATACAGGAACCAATGGGCATGGAACGGCCGTATCGCTTGGGTAATGCATCAGCCGGAACAGTGTCTTTGGCAAGGTAGGTGCGTCGAAAATACCCGCCTTCATGCGGTAAAGGCTCTAGGTTTAATAGGTCGATGAGTTGATTCGCTGATAACATTGTTTTTTCCCAATTTTGAGATTGCCTGAAATAATTTGCCTGCTAGGCGATTATACAAATATATGCACATTGATGAACAGATGCTCGTTGAACGAGCTAAAAATGATCCGGCTGAATTTATCCATCTATACAATCGGTATGTTGATGTGATTTTTGCTTACGCTCAGCGGGAAATCCACGATACGCAAACCGCGCAGGATATTGTTTCCATCACGTTTACGATCGCCCTGCGCAAAATATCAACGTTCCGATGGCGCGGCACCTCTTTTGGCGCTTGGCTGTACAAGATAGCTCGCAACGAAATTCGCAAACAGTACAATCGAAACAAACGACTCAAACCGTTCACCGACCTGCCTGCAGAACCCAAACTCGACACCCAGCTCAATCAACACCAGCTCGTTGCCCAAATTAGGCAAATTATGGTGACACTTTCCGAACGCGACCAAGAGATATTAAGGCTTTGCTACGATGAAGCGCTTTCCCATGAAGAAATAGCGGTTATCCTTTCCTGCTCAACCCGCAATGTGGCCGTTCGCCTTCATCGCGCCCTAACCCGTCTTCGCGCTAAAGTGTCACATCTCCAAGAAGAGGATTTACCGTATGCCACCTCAAAATGATTTTTCAGAGTTAGAAGAGGCGCTCAAAAAAACGACGCCACCGCCAACACGCATGAATCCACAGGCGAAAGCTCAGCTTCGCCAAGCGCTTTTGAATGAGGCTGAGATGAAAAAACGGCCGTTTTTCACCCAAATTCAAACCCTTTCCACCCTCGCCTTTCTCGGTGGCATCATCCTGCTCTTTATTTTTAGTCTACGAATTTTTCTTAATCAACCGGTGACAGGCACAGCTGATAACGCAGCTACGACTTCTTACAAGGGACAATCTATCACGCTACCGCTTGACCAATATCCACCATCGACGACGCCTTATCGCATTGGGATTGAAGAAGGTGTGACATTTTGGCTCATCAATGATGAAGGCACCCTCCACATTTTTAATTCTTGGTCCCCCATGGCAGGAGGCAAGGAACCCTGCACCTATTCATGGATCCCGGCCAACAATCGTTTTGAAGACCCCTGCTCAGGGGATAAATGGTCGCTAACAGGCCAACTTAGTTTAGAACACTCTTATGAGTTTTGGTCAAACAGAGACTTAGATCAACATCCATTTGACGTTCGTAAAGATGAAATTACCATCTATTTCGAAGAAAATATTTTAGGGACCATTTACTACCCGACTGAGTATGGCTCAAAAGCAGCACCTAATACCAACGCGGACTTTATTGTTGAACAAGTCAATGAACTAGCAAGTAGATGGCTATCGGAAGTAACCAGTAAAAATGGTTGGTTTTACTCTGAATCAAAGGTTTGGCTTCGGGGTTTAGATTCAGAAGCGCTTTTAGCACAATGGTATGATTTACAAGATGGAGGCACTTACCAAACTAGCTTTATACAGTCAGGAACTACCACTAACGATTTACAAGATCAAACCGCTATTTTCAATGGTTACATTTATCATTTCACAATAGATGGCATTTTGGAAAAAGGTCAATTGGATAACGAGTATGAAGACCTTGGGACAAGATTTTTGCTAAACCGTTTAAAACAAGAAACTGAGTTATCTTCTGAACTTATCGCTTCAATGCATGTTGTTTATGAACAGGGAAAATTTATTCTTACCGTCCAATTAGAACATATTCATCCTTCAGGGCTTTTAAATGACCAATATCCTGATGTTGATAATTTAATTCTTGCTGAAGTGAGCACATTCCATATCGATTTAGAAACGGGGAAGATGCTTGATTTCTCCCATTTCATTAAAAATGAAAGTGATGAGCAAATTAGAGTTGTTGAAGTTACAAATTTAAACCTACACTTTATTGAAGCTCCCCCTTCTGAAGTTTTGGAACAATTAGCCCAAGTTGAACAGCTATTATTAGAGCAAGAATCAACCACTGTTATCACAACACCTGAATCTGCTCAGATTTTCACAAGGAACGATGTAAAGTTTAATATTGATTTATCAATTTGGGATGTCAGATCTTCCGAATCAGAGTCACAAATGAATATTGTTGCTATTGTTGACCCCGATGTTTGGGGGTTAGATCTAAGCAGGACACCACCTCAACCCATACTTCCCATAAACAGTAGCCTAATACTCCCAGAAGGTGAATCACCAGCCTATCAAATTGGCTATGAAAGTGGTATCCCCTTTGAATCTAACGGTTCCCTCGAGTACACACTCATTCCCACTTTTCCTGAAAACCTTGCAGTTTATGACCGATTTACATTTGAAACGGCCGTTGAGCTACACAACTTAAACCATAGCCACGTCCTCTTTTTTGATTTCACATCTCGTCAAGAAGGCGACAGTTGGGATACAAACATAATCTTACCGCTAGGGCATGCGGGGATCAGAATTTCAAATATTTTTTGGGTCAGGGACCTTGGGAATGGAAATGCAGAGATACGCATTACGGTTGATAATAGCTCATCTGAAGCATTTAACATTCGCTGCTTGCAGGTTGAAACGACAGGACCCGTTAGCAATGGCTGTCGTGAATTTGATTCAACCTCTTCCTTCTTGATCGAGGTACCGATCACCACACCCGCCACACTTAATGTTCGGTCAACGATTCAAATTTTAGAACCATTTGTTCTTAGTTGGGAAATTCAAGAATAAATTTGTAGGTTCGAGACATGCCTCGAACCTACAAATTTTTACTCTTCCGGCGTTACATAAGCGGCCGTAATACCCCCATCCACCATAAACGAGCTACCCGTCACAAATGAAGACTCATCAGAAGCGAGATAGAGCGCCGCTTTGGCTATCTCCTCAGCTTCCCCAAACCGCCCCATTGGAATATGTACTAAACGACGGTTCTTCTTTTCAGGCGTATCCAAATATTTCATCAACAGTTCTGTACGTAAAGGGCCGGGGCAAAGGGCATTCACACGAATATTTTCGCGAGCATGAATCGTCGCCAGCTCACGAGTCATAGACAGCACGGCCCCTTTACTTGCCGTGTACGCCAACTGGGGGGTCGCAGCGCCTAGGTGGGCCACAAAGGAAGCCATGTTGATAATTGAACCTCCACTGGCTCGACGCAAAGCTGGAATGCCGTATTTACAGCATAAAAAGACGCCTTTCACGTTGACATCAAAGGTTAAGTCCCAAACGTCTTCAGCGGTATTAATGGCGTCATCATCATTCGCGTGGCTGATGCCCGCGTTATTGAAGAGAATGTCAATACGGCCGTATTTCTCCTCCGTCGCTTGAATCATCTGCTCGCATTCATCAGCTTTCGATTGATCGGCATGCAGATAAATTGCCTCTCCCCCACCTGCTTCAATCATGCGCAGGGTCTCCTGCCCACCTTCATCATTGATATCCACAATGACAACCTTGGCACCTTCCTTGGCAAACAACAAACACGTCTCGCGCCCAATCCCACTGCTACCACCCGTGATGATGGCAACTTTATTTTGCAATCGCATAATAAATCCTTTTTAGCAATTCAGCTTGTCAGCAATTCAGAATTTTAGCAAAAAACTGTTTTCGCTGAAATGCTGAAAGCGAAGCGTGCTGAACCGCTTATTAGCTATTTAAATTCTTTCAAAATACCGTTGCCGCTCCCAGTCTGTCACAAAGCTGTCGTAGGCGGCTTGTTCAATACGGAAAAAGTGCGTGTAATGTTTAACCACGTCCTCACCAAAAACCTTTTTAGTAAACGGGCTATTTTCAAACAGGTCGGTCGCTTCCTTGAGCGTATAAGGGACGCGAGGCAAATGCTGAGCCGCATATACATCTCCCTCAAAAATTTCCGGAGGCTCTATTTTATTTTCGATTCCGTCAAGTCCCGAAGCTAATACGGCCGCATATGCCAAATACGGATTGCAGTCAGCACCCGGAATTCGGCACTCAATGCGTAAGCTCTTCCCTTTTCCCACCACGCGAAAACCAGCTGTGCGATTATCATAGCACCAAGCAATACGCGTTGGCGCCCATGAGCCATCTTCATACCGTTTGTAGGCGTTAATTGTCGGTGCGTAAAAGACCATCATCTCAGGCACATGCTTCATCCAGCCACCTAAAAACCATCGAAATGTATTTGAACATTGCACGGGGCCAAGCGATTGCTCTCCGTCAAAGGTATTGTTCTCACCATCCCAAAGGCTAAAGTGGATATGGCAACTATTACCTGCTTGTCCTGAAAATGGTTTTGCCATAAATGTGACGCTAACCCCTAATTGATCAGCCACATCTTTGCAAATATGTTTGAAAAGCGTGTGACGATCGGCCATGTCAAGCGCTTCAGCATAGGCGATATTGAGCTCATGCTGGCCTAATCCCCACTCCCCTTTGGAATTCTCAACTGGAATACCCGATTTTTTGAGATGGCGACGGGCGGCCGAAGTGAATTTTTCTTCTCGAGACCCTTGAAGCAGATGATAATCTTCGATATACCAACCTGCTGGTTGCAAATTGTCATATTTTTTCTCAGCAGCGGCACGATACGAATCCTCAAAGATGTAGTATTCCAGCTCTGAAGCAGCCTTAGCAGTGTATCCAGCCTTTTGTGCGTGTTCAATTTGGCGATTGAGAATAGAGCGTGGTCCCACAGCAACGGGCTGATGAGTTCTATCATCCTCTAAATTACAGAGAACAAGCGCCGTTTTATCAAGCCAGCTGGCCACCCGAAGGGTTGTTAAATCAGGAACAAGGTGAAAATCCCCGTATCCTAGCTCCCAATTGGCAAATTCAAACCCAGCCACTGGCTCCATTTCCATATCAACCGTCAACAAATAGTTACAACCATGCGTTCCATGTTGGAGGGCGTCACTGATAAAAAACTCAGCATCAAACCGCTTCCCCATAATACGGCCGTAATGATCTGTAAATCCCACAATCACTGTCTCGATTTCTTCAGCATCTACTAGCTCTTTCAGCTGTTCAATCGTCAAAAGTCCGCGCATTATTTCTCCTTGGGGGTGTTAGGTGTCAGGCAATGTCTATCAGGCATTCAAAAATAGAGTATCAATTACCCAATTACCCAATTTCCATCTACAATCTCCTGAAATTAAAACACAAAACCTTGTAATTGACAGAATATTTTTTCGAAAATAACAGTGCCTAGCACAGTCAACTAATGGGTAAGGAGAAAGCGAATGAACTTGCGGGTAGGATTATTAGGAGGTGGTTCTTGGGGAACGACGGTCGCTTCACTCACAGCACACAATGTGCCAACAACCCTTTGGGCTAGACGACAAGAAACGGTTGATGAAATTAATAGCCAGCACACAAACGGCCGTTATCTTCCCAACTGTACCCTTCATGAAGCGCTCGAGGCCTCCGCCTCAATTGAGGAAACGGTCAACAGTGCCGACGTGGTTGTCATGGGCATTCCTGCCCAAGCGTTTCGGAAAGTGTTAATTGCCGCCAAGCCTCATATTCGGCCGTGGGTGCCCATTGTGAGTCTGTCCAAAGGGCTTGAAAAAGGCACCCAAATGCGCATGACACAAATCATCGAAGAAGTAATGCCTGGGCATCCGGCTGGTGTTCTAACTGGTCCGAATCTTGCTCGTGAAATCCTAGCAGGACAGGCCGCTGCCAGCGTCATTGCCATGGTCGATGACACAATCGCCAACTCACTAAAAAAAGTCTTTCGAACTGGCCTTTTCCGCGTCTACACCAACGATGATGTGGTGGGATGTGAACTAGGCGGCGCTTTAAAAAACGTCGTCGCATTAGCCGCTGGCATGGGGGATGGGGCTGGGGCAGGCGTCAACACACGCTCAGCCATTATCACGCGTGGATTAGCAGAATTAACTAGACTGGGCGTCGCTATGGGTGGGCGTCCTGAAACATTTGCTGGACTGGCAGGCATGGGTGATTTAGTCGCCACCTGCACCAGCCCCCTAAGCCGCAACTTCTCAGTTGGCTTCCAGCTTGGCAAAGGACGGCAGCTTGATGAAATTATTGAAGAAATGTCAATGGTTGCCGAAGGGGTTAAAAGCGTCAGCGTCGTGATGGATCTCGCCTCTAAATATTCGGTAGATATGCCGATTGCAAATGAAATCTATAAAGTGATTCATGAGGGCAATACGGTTTCTGATGCATTCCGCGGCCTGATTCAAAAAGAAAGCGGTGCTGAAGCTGAACCGGGCTAATCGATTCATTAAATGCACATCACTTTCAAATCGTGCGGTGATCAATCACCGCGCAAAAGGGTATTGCGCCCCTACGGGGCTTCAAAGAACCCACAAGGCGTTTAATGAGTATCCCCATGATGAACAAGGCTGCGCACCAGCGTTTGCGGGTGCGAGAATACAGTCATTATTTTGGAGAGAAGAATGGTAGTAAATCCTGTTTTGGAAAGGTTAGGATTTTCAAACGAAGACCGAGTTGTGGTTTTTCATGCCGATGATATCGGCATGTGTGAGTCTTCTGTCGCGGCGTATGCTGAGTTAATAGACACACCGCTCACATCAGCTGCTGTTATGGTGCCCTGCCCTTGGTTTCCAGCAGCAGCAAAACTCATTCGTGAAAATGCCGACCATCCCGATCTTGACGTGGGGGTCCACTTAACCATTACCAGCGAGTGGGATTTGATGCGTTGGGGGCCGCTAACGCACACGGCCGTTTCCAGAACCCAGCTCGACGAAGAAGGCTACTTTTATCGACAATCAGAACCGGTGCAAGCGAAGGCAGACGCAACGGCCGTATCCGCTGAAATCAACGCTCAAATTGAAACGGCTATCAACGCGGGCATACAGCCCACTCACATCGATAGTCACATGGGCACTTTGTTTCATGCCAACTTTTTGCCACTTTACATTCAGGCCTCAACTCAATTTCAACTGCCATTTTTAGCGCTTCGTCGAAGCAAAGAGCAGTATATCGAAATGGGGTATGATGAAAATACGGCCGTTATGCTG
>JBCCFD010000153.1:0-15463 GCA_039029915.1 Chloroflexota bacterium | reverse complement strand
CTGTCCCTTTTGTACTCCCGGAGTACATCTGCGGCCCCTTCTTGCAACCTTGCTTCCGGTGGAAAGGGTACGATGAATCAGAGGACATGTACCTACCGGAAGCAAGCGTAAACAGCAGCAGCTAATGAGCTACCCCCAGTGCCACCCATACTGAATGCACCGTCAATTTTACCTTCTTCAACAAGCTTGGCGGCCAGCTTGGCGGCGCCTTGGGACATAGCAACAACGGCCGTTCCGCGATCGTTTCCATCCCGTAACGCCTGAAGTGTTGTTCCACCCGCTTCAGCTACTGCTTCTGCTGAGATATCAGGCGTAAAAGATGGCTCTCCCATAATCCCAGCGTTCATTGAGATCGTGTTTAAACCACGCCCCTTAATGACGTCGATACAAAATTCATACTCCTGCCCTTTTGTATCAAAAGTCCCAACAACAAGAACAGTTTTTGTCATGTTGATATCCTCCAACTTCCTTTAGATTTTTTTCTGTTTTGGTTACTCTCCAATTTACTCAAATATAAGAAATCAAACATGATTCGTTCGGGCCAGACGAACTAGTTCTTATAGACTAGTTTGTACAGACTATTGAAACAATTGAGATTTCGTTTGTACACTTTGTCTAAACGCAATAAAGAGGCAGGTCAGCAAGTAATATGATCATTGAAGACCGTTTTACCTTAGCAGCGCCAATCGATTCAGTATGGAATTTTTTCTTAGATATTGAGCGTTTGAGCGGTTGTGTACCAGGCGTAGAGCGTATCGAACAATTAAATGACACAACCTTTGAAGGGGATTTAAAGGCAAAGGTTGGCCCTATTTCCGCCACGTTCAGCGGTGTAGCAGAGATAGTTGAACAGCATCCCCCAAGCCACATTAGGGCCTCAATAAAAGCAAAGGATAAACGAACCGCCAGCTTGATCAAAGGGGGCTTTGATTCGACGTTAACGGCGCTTAACCCAAATGAAACAGAGGTTGCCTACAAGATTGATGTTGCTATTCGAGGCAAAATGGGTCAGTTTGGGCAAACAGTCATCAAAGATACAGCCAAGGCGATATCTCAGATTTTTGTAGACAATGTTCGTCGAGAGCTTGAAAGACCAGCGGATACAAAGGGAAATGAGGAGTCGGAAACGGCCGTTTCCATAAACCAACCGTCTGCCTCCGACGTCAATATCGTTTGGGTCGTGATCAAATCACTATTTACATCAATTGGTCGAGCCATTCAGCGGCTTTTTGCGGGTCAAAAGCAGTCAGAAACATAAATACCTCTGCATTACTGACCTTACTGAATTGCAGCAAGAAAAGGTTGAAAAATGAAGAAAGCAGTCTGTCCTCCAATGAGGATTCAAACCACCATTAACTTACTGGGGCGGGAATGCACCGTTACCGACCTCAGCCATCCCATTTCGATGGACGATCCGACCTTTGGGGGGCATCAAAGAACCGTAATGTGGGAGCACCTAACCCATCAAGAAACCATTCAATTTGGTCTGACCAAAGCCCCCTATAGCTACAAGGTGACCGGTTTTACCATGTGTGATCATTCAGGCACTCACATGGATGCTATCAACCACATCGTTGACGAACCCGATGCTCGCGCTATCGATGGCATCCCTTTAGAGTGGACAATGGCACCAGGCGTTTGGTTTGATTTTTCTCATGTAGAACCCAATGCGTACATTACCCAGTCGATGATTGAAGAAGCCATTCAAAAAACAGGCGTCACAATCAAAAAAGAGTCTGTCGCATTAATACACACCGGCTGGTATCGCAAATACAACAACGCCTTTGAATACATACGCAATTACCCCGGCCTAGATCGTGGCGCATGTGAATATTTAAATGATTTAGGCGTTATCTCTATTGGCGCAGATGCACAAAGCATTGATTCTCACCACGAAGTTAAAATGGTAAAAATCCAGCCAGCCCACATTGTTTGTCGTGAACGAGAAATTCTAAATATGGAAAATTTAGCCCATATTGACCAAATTCCAGCTCATGAATTTTGGTTTATAGGCCTCCCGCTCAAATTCAAAGATGGGTCTGGCTCTCCAATTCGGGCGGTTGCAATTACTGAGAATTAGTGGGGCTTGCTTCTCCGGCCCAGTCACACACAAAAGACGCGACATCTAAAACTGAGGGAAAGAGAAAAATGTCAAATGTCAACGGAACAATGGCGGCATTGGTTTTACATGCTCCAAACAAATTTTCAGTCGATAAAGTAGATATCCCTAAACCTGGACCGATGGAATTACTGTGTCGGGTTGATGCCGCCATGATCTGCGGCACTGACCCACATATCATCAAAGGGGAATATCCAGGATTTTGGCCTAAAGCGTTCCCTCATGTATTAGGGCATGAATGGGCCGGCACCGTTGTCGGCGTTGGGGAAGGGGCTAATCTTTTTGGCTGGGAGCCAGGAGACCGCGTGGCGGGCACATCACATGTAGGGTGTGGCTACTGTATGATGTGCCGCCGCGGTCGCTACAATTTGTGCGAAAATTACGGTGACACAACTCGCTTCCACAAGCATTACGGCCACAACTACACGGGCTGTTATGCAGAATACGTTGTGCATTCTGTCAAAAGTGTCATTCGCATCCCCGATGAAATGCCTATAGAAATCGCAGCGGCAATTGACCCAGTCAGTATTGCCATGCATACCGCCAAACGCGCCAATATTCGGCCTGGTGACGACGTGGTCATTCTGGGGTCTGGCTCAATGGGGTTGTTTGCTTTGCAGTGTGTCAAGGTGCTGGGGGCTGGCAGTGTTATCGTTGTCGGAAGCGGACAGCGGTTAGAGACGGCCAAAGCGGTCGGCGCAGATGAAGTCGTCGACTATCGCAAAACGGATGTTGTTGAGGAAATTCTCAAAATGACTGGTGGGCGCGGCGTGCCCAGTGTTATTGAGTGTGCTGGCACCCCCCAATCTATCCAAAATTCAGTAGAAGTGACTTTTAAAGGGGGCACCATCTCCATCATTGGTATTCCGATTGAACCAGTGGCGCTTAATGTCAAAAAGCTGGTGCTTGATGAAATTGACTTCCGAGGGGCACGAGCTAATCAAAATGAACAGGAAGAGGTAGTGCCACTAATGCTAGACGGCCGTATCGATGCCAAAACGCTCATCACGCACACCTATCACTTACAAAAATTTGAAGCGGCGCTTGACACATTCCTTACCCGCAAGGATGGGGCAGTCAAAGTTGTGATTGATCCGCATGGCGCACTTTAAGCAATTCACAAAATGACGACAAATTTTACAAACATTTTAGATCACGCCCGCCGGTGGGTCATTGATGTACACCCCGGCCAGTCTGAACATCTTTTGCAGACTGAATATTGGTTAAATCAAATTGCACCAGATGCCCCTTTTTCTGTTCAGCTAGCGGCGCTTACCCACGATATGGAACGAGCCTTTCCGGGTGATGATGCCCCTAATCCAGCCCTAGCCACCCGCCCCACTGATACAGTGTACAACCTTGCACATGGCAAAAGATCGGCCAAATTCGTTTCAGAGTGGCTTAGGGAGCAGAGGATTAATTCAGAGCTAATTGAAATCATAAGCGACCTCATTGTGGTTCATGAATATGGGGGCTGGCCGGAGGCAAGTTTGGTTCAGGCGGCTGATAGTCTGAGCTTTCTTGAGGTCAACACGGATAAATTTATTGGCTGGATTCCAACCGCTCAATTTGGATGGGGAAAAGAAAAAACGGTTACCAAGTTTGAATGGATGTATCAAAGAATAACGGTTCCAGCGGCTCAAAAGCTTGCCATACCCCTATTTGATACCGCCATGAAAAAAATAGAGGAAGCAGTAAGAGAAATCCAATAAGCTAGCCAAATAGAGAAGCCAGTTTATTTTTTATTTCAACAGGAGAAGGAGCATGATGACCCCAAAAATAAGTTTCATAATCATATCGATAATTTTTTCTCTCGTATTAATCAGTTGCGGTGCGGCTAGGGAGGAGGGTCCAGTGGAGCAAGACGCTATCACTGTCACAAATCCCAATACGGGGGAAGTTTCAGATGCATTAGTGACCCAAGATGGCTCTTTGGCCGTCTACGAAGAGCATATTCGCGTGCTCAATGATTGTGACTGGGTTGGTTTAATGGCCCAATATCCTGATGATGCTGAAATTCATCTGTCTGATGGGGCAGTTATCAAAGGACGAGAAGCCATTGGGGATCTCTTTGCTGGGTTTGTGCTCCCTCAAGAAGAAGGCGGGCTTTGTGGGCTCACCTTTGTTGAGGAGTCTCGTTTTGAGGTTGGCGGAACACAAAACGTTCAGTGGGTGGCAGATGCTGATTTTCTTGCTGAACCGTATCGGGGCAGTGATGCTTACGTGAGTGATGGTCTTTATATGACCGCTATGGTGACCACTTTTGAAGGAACGGATCTCATGATGCTTCAATCGGCTGAGTCAGTTACCAACCCCAACACGGGTGAAGTTTCAGATGCACTTGTTCCACAAGCGGGATCCGTTGCTGTTTATGAAGAACACATTCGCGTTCTAAACGATTGTGATTGGATTGGGCTAATGGCTCAGTATCCAAACGATGCAGAGATCCATCTTTCAGATGGCACCGTCGTGAAAGGAAGGCAAGCCATTGGGGATCTCTTTGCTGGGTTTATACTCCCTCAAGAAGAAGGGGGGCTTTGTGGGCTCACCTTTGTTGAAGAGTCTCGCTTTGAAGCAGGTGGTTCTCAAAATGTGCAATGGGTGGCGGATGCAGATTTCCTCACAGAACCGTATCGTGGTAGTGACGCTTATGTTAGCAATGGGCTTTATATGGATGCAATGGTGACGACTTTTGAAGGCACCGATTTGCAAATAAATGAGTAGCTTTGCTCCGTATGTAGATTATTAAATTAGCACAGTGACCAAATAAAATAATTATTTGGTCACTGTGCACACGGAGAGGTATTTATGTCAGAATTTGAATGGATTGAACCCAAATCAATGCCAGAAGCCCTTGCCAGCTGTGCCCAATTTGGTGAAGAGGGCAAGCTGATTGCCGGAGGTACCTGGCTGGCTATTGTGCTCAAGCAAGGACTTCTTATGCCCTCCGCATTAATTTCACTGCACCACATTGATGGATTAACCAACATTCAGTATGAGGACGGTGTGGGTTTACATATTGGGGCGATGGTGAGCCTAACGGCGGCCGAAAAGAGTCCTGTTATCAATCAATACTTTCCAGAACTCGCTTATGCCTGTCGAGTCGTAGCGAATGTGCGAATTCGCAATCAAGCGACCGTTGGTGGATGTTTGTGCGATGCTGACTACGCCAGCGACCCACCCTCTATGTTTGCTGCACTTGATGCCCGCGTTGTGCTTCAAAACCAAACGGGAAACCGAGAGGTGGCGGTCCGTGATTTTATTGTGGGACATTATGAAACAACCATCGCGGACGATGAGCTATTAACCGAAGTCATCGTGCCTGAAAGACCCCAATCTGTCAAAGGGGTGTATCTAAAATACCGGACTCGCTCTCATGAAGATCGCCCCTGCGTGGGGGTTTCGGCCATTGCTAATCTTGATGAAAACAAAGTGTGCCATTCGCTCAAAATTGCTGTAGGGGCAGTGGCCAATACGCCGCAGCTGGTTGATGATGTTGTGGCAATGGCACAGGGCAAACAGCTCGATGCGCCGCTTATACAACAAATTGCAAATGGGTATGCAGACTCGATTGAACCGCTATCGGATATTCGCGGCTCGTCTTGGTATCGGCAACAGATGATTCAGGTGCATGTAAAACGGGCGTTATCCCAGTTAGGGGGGTTATCATGAGTTATTCGACAATTGGCACGCGCATGACAATGGTAGACGGCCGTCAACGGGTCACAGGAAGTATCGACTACGCCATTAATATCGAAAAGCCCGGCATGCTGTATGCCAAAGCCGTCAGAAGCCCATATGCTCACGCGATGATTACATCCATTGATACGGAGTGGGCCGAAGAGCTTGAAGGGGTCGTTAAAGTGATCACCTTTGACGATTTCCGCAACCAGAATGAGATGACGCCTGTCTTTGGGGCGGTTTTAAAAGACCAGCTCATTGTGGCAGAGGATCGGGTGCGCTACGTGGGGGATATTGTGGCTATAGTTGTCGCTGAGACGGAAGCGATTGCGGATGAGGCGGTTCTGCTGGTGGATGTGGAGTATGAGGAATTAACGGCCGTTTTCGACCCGCGCAAAGCGATGGAAGACGACGCCCCTCGAATCCACGACCTCAGCGAAGAAAGAATTGGCAAACAGTATTACAAAATACGGCCCAAATTTGGAACCAACTGCTGCCACCACTTTCGTTTGCGTAAAGGGAACATGGAGGCCGCCTGGGCAGAATCTGATCACGTCTTAGAACGAAGCTACAGTACACCAGCCGCCGCCCATGTCCCGATGGAGCCTCTTTCAACCGTGGCTTACTTTGAAGAAGGCCACCTCTATGTTGAAACCGGCAACCAAGGGGCATTTGACATGCAAAAAGATATGGCCCGCATGTGGAACCTGCCTAAAGAGCAGGTTCATATCATCGTGCCATCCATGGGCGGTAGCTTTGGCATCAAAATGGGCATTCGTACCGAAGCGGCCGCAGTTGCCGCGGCATGGCTCACTGGTAAACCGGTCAAATGCGTCTTCCGGTATGAAGAAATGTTTATTACGATTAACCGCCATCCGAGCTATGTCACCATCAAAATGGGCATCAAAAATGATGGCACCATTTTAGGAAAGCAGGTCACCTGCCACTACAACACGGGAGCTTATGCTGACTCTGGCCCAGGCGTTGCCCAAAAAGGGGGCTTTGGCTCAATTGGCCCCTATAACATTCCGAGCTGTCGCGTGGACAGCTACTCCGTTTACACAAACACACCTCCCAACGGTGCTTATCGTGGGTACGCGGTAACTCAAGTGGCTTGGGCGTATGAAAATATGATGGATGAGCTAGCTGAAGTGATTAACATGGATCCTGTAGCGTTCCGACTTAAGAATCTCATCGGAGACGGGGATGCATACGCCACGGGGGAGATCATGCACGATTCGCACTATACAACGTGCCTACAGCAAGCGGCTGACTCTGTCAATTGGGATGAGCCGCTAGAGCCTCACCCAGACCCTCACATCAAGCGGGGACGCGGTATTGCCGTCATCCTAAAAGGCACATCAACCCCAACGACATCCGATGCGAAGTTTGAAGTAACGGCAAACGGCCGTTTTATTATGCATCAAGCCGCCGCCGAAGTCGGTCAAGGGGCACGCACCGTTTTAGCACAGATGGCAGCAGAAGCGTTGGGCATCGATCCCAACCAGATCATTAACGCCGGCACCGACACCACCAAAAGCCCATACGATCACCGCACCTCCTCCAGCCGCGAAACTTATATGGTTGGTAAAGCCCTCACCGGTGCATCCAATGAACTAGCAGACAAACTTAAGCAGCACGCCTCTGAGCAAATGGAGGTTGATCCCAAAGATTTAGTTCTTGAAGGGGGCTATATTTTTGTGAGGGGCGCACCGGATAGCAAAAAGCGATTAGGTGATGTCGTGAAGGATGCCGGAGAGGTCAGTCTCAGTGGATTTGACTCTTTTACAAACGAAGGAGGCGTCTCGCCTGATGACGGCCAAGGTATCGCTTCCTCCCACTGGCACCAGGGAGCCTGTGGCGTGCAGGTTGCCGTTGATACCGAGACCGGACGAATTGAGTTAGAAAAGTTCCACGGCATTGTGTACTGTGGCCGAGTCATCAACCATTTAACCTCTGACCTGCAAACCCACGGCAGCATGATTATGGGGTTTGGCACCACGTTCTATGAAGCAATTGAACTAGACGAAGGCCAAGTGATCAATCCTAACCTGTCAGATTATATGATTCCGTGCATTCTCGATGTGCCTGAAAGCATGTCGCACCATCTGTTAGAGGTTGAAGGGGCTGATGTACACGGGTTGGGTGAAACAATGGTGCCTATTGTGGGGCCGGCTGTAAGCAACGCCCTCTATAACGCCGTTGGCGTACGCATTCGGAATCTCACGATTACCCCGGAGAAAGTGCTGCGCGGACTCAAAACTGGGGAGGCGGAATAAAGATGAAAAAAACAATTCAATTTACGCTAAACGGTAGCGATGTAGCCACAGAAATTGAGACCAACGAACTGGCGATGGATGTGCTTTATCGTCAGCTAGGCATGAAAAGTATACGCTCAACCTGTGGCATCGGGATTTGCGGTGCCTGCACAATTTTAGTCGATGGTAAAACGATTAGCGGCTGTATTTACATGGCCGCCCTTCTTGATGGGAAGGATGTGACCACCATTGAAGGGTTTGGCACACCAGAAAATCTAGACCCCATTCAGGAAGCGTTTCTTGAAAAACTAGGCTTCCAGTGCAGCTATTGCACCCCCGGCATGATCCTAACGACTCGGGCGCTTTTAGATGAAAACCCCACCCCAGAGCGACAAGAAATTAAAGAATATTTGGCTGGCAATCTTTGTCGTTGCGGCAGTTATGTTCACATTGTTGAAGCAGTGGAACAGGCTAGCAAACAGCTAAAAAGCGAGTAATTATGCTATCGATAAAAGGAAAGGTCGCCATTACCTGTGCTCTAACTGGCGGCATTCATGGCAAAGAGGCGAACCCCAATTTACCCGAGCAACCGGATGAAATCATTGAGCAAGGGATTGCGGCATGGAAGGCAGGTGCCTCGATTTTACATGTTCACGCCCGCAATCCTGATGGCAGCAACTCAATGGACACTGATATTTTTGCTTATCAGCATAAGGTGCTATGTGAAGAAACGGATGCAGTGGTTCAGCTTACCACAGGCGGCAGCCCGCTACTGCCTGTTCGGGCACGGATGAATACGATTGAAATTCAGCCTGAGATGTGCTCATTGAATATGGGCATTCTTAACTTTTGGATTCGCGGGGAGCGCGTTTTTTTTAGCAATCATCGAGAAGATATCGTTGAATTTGCGGAAGGGATGAAAAAACTAAACGTGAAGCCGGAGTTTGAGGTTTACAGTCTCGTTATGCTTGAAGAGGTTGAGTTACTTATTAAAACTGGCATGATTGACCCTCCTTACATGATCAATCTGGTCATGCACACACCGACTCAAGGGGGGATGCGCGGCACACCCGAAAACTTAATCGAAGCCGTGCGCCGTTTACCCAGCGAAAGCTACTGCAATGTCAGTTCAATGGGCCGAACCCAGCTACCCATTTCAACCATAGCGATGGCGATGGGGTGCAATGTGCGCGTTGGTATGGAGGACAATGTCTTTTTCCGAAAAGGGGTACCGGTCAAAAACAATGCTCAATTAGTCGAGCGCACGGTCCGTATTGCTCGTGAGCTTGAATTAACACCGGCCCATCCTGATGAGGTGCGAGAAGCTTTAGGGCTTCGCGGACGAAGCAAAGGTGAGTTGCCAAAATAAGCGTTATTCGTGAGGGAGATTAGATATGAAATTTGGGGTCAACACATGGGTTTGGATCTCGCCCACAACAACAGATCTGTTTGAAGAATATGTCCTCAAAGTTAAATCGATGGGATTCGACCTGATTGAGTTTGCTATCGAGGACACTCGCTTAATCGATTATGCAAAAGCGGCTGATATTTTAAAATTTCACGATATGGATGTGGCCATCACGGCAGCGATGGGGCCAGATCGGGATTTGATTATTGAGGATACCGCGATTCAGCAGAACGGGATGGCCTACCTCAAACACTGCATTGAGGCATGTGCAGTTGTTGGAGCCAGTAATTTAGTTGGGCCAATGTATTCAGCCGTGGGGCGCGTTTGGGAGCAAACGGAAAACGGCCGTAAACGAGACAGCGATCGCTTAGTCAAACAGCTAAAAGAGCTAGCCAGCTACGCGGGCGACAAAGGCGTCACCCTGTGCGTTGAACCGCTCAATCGATTTGAAACGAGCTTTTTAAATACGGCCGTTCAGACCATCGAAATCATTGACCATGTAGACCATCCCTCATGCAAAATCATGCTCGACAGCTTCCACATGAACATTGAGGAAAAATCATTGGGAGACGCCATCCGTGCGACGGGCAATCGCTTAGCCCACTTCCACAGCTGCGAAAATGATCGTGGCGCGCCGGGGAGCGGCAACGTCACGTGGGATGAGGTCGCTCAAGCCTTGAAAGATATTAATTTTGACGGACCAATCGTCATCGAATCATTTACAAATCAGGTCAAATCGATTGCTAGAGCTGCTGCCATTTGGCGGCCCTTCGAACCAAGCCAAGACGCCTTAGCAGAAAATGGGTTGGCATTTTTGAAAAAATTACTGAGCGATTAGATGATGGCGTGGATAAAAGTAATCGACCCCAGTAAAGCTACAGGTGAATTAAAGCGACTGTATGATGCGGTCCTAAAAAAGCGCCCCAAGATCAAACAGGTGATGCAAATTCAGAGTGTCCGTCCTAGCACAATGCGCGCTACAAACGTCTGGTACGCTGATATCATGAAATCAGAAGCATCTCCCTTGACACGGGCACAGCGGGAAATGATTGCCATCGTTGTGTCTGTTGAAAATGGCTGTTTATATTGAATTAAGTCACACGGTGAAGCGCTCCGGGCTGAGCGCCATAAAGAGTGGGACATTGAAGCATTAACCGAGGGTCTTTCTTCCGGCTTCCGGTCACTCAATCTTGACCCCAAAGACAGTGCCATGCTTGAATTTGCCGTCAAGCTAACAAGACATCCAGCCAGCATGACTGAAGCAGATATTCAACTGTTACGCAACACTGGCTTTGATGATGTCGAGATTCACGACATTGTGGAAGTAGTGGCCTGTTTTAATTATTTTAATCGCCTGACCAACGGCCTAGGTGTGCCCCTTGAGCAAGATTGGGTAAACTAAAATCATGAAAATTAAAGCGCTTAATCATATGGGAATTGTGGTAGAAGACCTAGAGAAAACTCGGGTATTCTACCTTGGATTTTTAGGAATGACAGAAGTACCTCGTCCAAGTAATTTTATGTTTGAAGGGGCTTGGTTTGAAACAGAAAATCAGGGTCAAATCCACGTTATTCTTTCAAAGGATACCACCTCTGAATCGGGCATCCCCGATCCCGGTGTGGGAAAATCTGGGGGATTGAGCACCCATTTTGCTTTTGAAGTCAATGATTTGGATGCGTTTATGGAACGGGCAAAATCAATGAATATAAACATTGTAGGGGGGCCTTATGTGCGTGGTTTAGGAGCCACCCAAATTTACCTGCAGGACCCAGATGGGTATCAGGTTGAGCTTTTTGAGATGACGCACAGCAATGAAGAGGCCCAGGTAAGAGGCGCATTGCTGGACTAGTGTTCCGCCCAACAAAGATTGCCGGATTGCAAGCGACGGCGGAACCTGAGGTTTTGACAACCGGTTTGGATTAATTAGTCCGGCAAAAGAAGTTTGTCAAAACACTCGTGGAGAACCAATGACAATTTTTGATCATACGGCCGTTTGGGAAGCTGCCGAACCATATATGCGATTTCGCCGCAACGATGTACATATTCCTGTTGTCTATGACTTTGCTAATCAGCTGGCAGTCATGCACCCAGACTGTGATCCTGAGGTCGTTACCCTGGCTGCCCTGCTTCATGATATTGGCTGGGCAGCCGTTGATCAAAATGAGTTGTTTGGCACCGCTTTTAAAAAGCTGGTTACAGATGTTCGTATTCAGCATGAGAAAGAAGGCGCTCGGATGGCTCGTGAGATTTTGGGGCAGTTGGCAATCTTACCAACCGACAAAATTAATGAAATTTGCACCATTATTGATGGTCACGACACGCGATTGGATGCCTTATCGCTCAATGACAGCCTAGTGAAGGACGCTGATAAGCTGTGGCGGTTTTCTGCTGTTGGTGTGGCAGTGTCTTGTGAATGGCATCATATCACCCCCGGGCAATACATTTATAAAGTGGAAAATGAACGGGAGGGGTTTCTATTTACGGAGGCGGCCAAAGCGTTAGGCGCAGCTTCCCTTGCTTCTGCAAAGGCAATTTTTCAAACGGAGATTCTTGGGTGAGCTAACCATCATTGCCCTAATTTAGTAATCAAATATTTTAATCCATAAACGGCCGTTTTCCCATAAATTTCTTTTGCTGGCCGCCTCATTACAGGCGGTCTTTTGTTTTTTACCTGCTTTTTTGTATTCATAATCAATTTGTAGTGTGACTGTCAGAAATCCAATCGCTGAGCTGAATACGATTTGGAGATTAAAAGTGCTTGTAGCGTAGCAAAAAGGAAAGTGAAGAATCGTCAGCTTAGTTTAAACACCTCAACAGTCAACCATAAAGAACGATAGGGTTGAAAAGATAATTACTTCGTTTCATAAGAAATTTTAAATTTTTCCAGAGAAGAAGTATTTAAAAAAATTTGGTAACAAAGTAATAAGGCTGTACGTGGGAAATTATGCAGCCTTAAAAATCCTATATTCAATCAATCAATACAAAAAGGTGAATCATGTACTTAAAGATCAATAAGCTGTGTTATCTGATGATGCTAAGCATCTTAATCTTGGCAGTTGTGAGAGTTGATATTGACAAAAGAGTATTTGGTCACGGACAAACCGTTGATACTGAAACCGCTACGGGGAATCAGGAAAGTGCTGGTGTCTCTCCAGCAACATATTTACCGGCTATTTACGACAACTTCAACCCCAATATTGCGCCACCGGGCTTAATTAACTCAACGATTATTGATGTTCCGGGTAATGACCCGCTTTCCTGTGAACATAGTTACACAACGCGCATGACGATGGATAACTTAGCCCGAGGAATCCACCCACAAAGCATGCATTTTAGCGCCTGCAACATCGGCTCAAATGCGCCCACCATGTTCGCCTCCTTCACTTTAGCCCAAACAGATCCAAACGAGCCGGATGAGCCGTTCAACAATCAATCGGGGATGATTATGCAGACCATATTAGACCCCACATCAAATACGCTAAATGTTGTTCAGGAACGTCACTTCCCTGAATGTGAAGAAATGATTGGCATTGATACAAGCAATAGTTGCAACATCGTTGCCGCCCTATGTCGAACCGACTCTGGCAGAACTGACTATGATAAAGACATCGTGGCGACCCACCCTAATCCGGATAACTGGTTAAAGGATGAGGGTCAGGATGAAATGTGGCTGTATGAATGGACCAATGGTGATATTCAAAGCGAACCAGCAAAATATATCGTTCATCAGGGCATTGGCGGCTGGGAGTACGGTCAGTACAGCCTTGTTTACGGTGAAAATGACAACACCTATGGGATTGCGCTCAAATCAACGCGCGGTGGTCATGAGGCTGATAGCTTTACCGTTGTGGACCGAGATACCTATACTTTAGATGCAAGCCGCGGCTGGGATTGGTCCTGTGGCACAGGCCATACTATTTATAATCGCCCTAGCTATAATCCAAGCACACAAGAATACGGTCTTTTATGCGGGACTGACTATAACAACCTCGGGGCTGGCCGCTATGGATCAATCAGTTTTACGACCGAAACAACAGAGAACCCAAACTTTTTACTCTTGCAACGCCACCGCACCCAGATGAAGGGAGGCCCTGGGCCTCTACACCCATTAGCAGACGGCGGCTGGATTGGTATCGTGGTGGGAATCCCTGATGTTCTTTCGTATGGAGATGATGACGGAGCGATTCGCGCTATGCCACCAACCGAAATTGGTTTAGCAAGGTTTGATCAGGCCGGCAATTTGGCAGGTAATGTGAATTGGATTGTCTCCGCCTCCCCGTACTATGTTTCCTATCCACAATTAGTGCCCTTAGAAAATGGCAATTACCTACTGGGATATGGCAAGATGCCGGCTAATGCCAGTTGGTTCGATTATCATTTTGAACTTCGTTGGTTACTGTTTTTCCCTCAGGAATATTGGGTTCAGGAAATCGACGCTAACGGTCAAACGGTTGGGCGCGCCTGGTTATTAGAAGATGTGGCCTGGGGAGAACTTGATCAGATGGTCCCGCTAGGCAATAACAAGATCGGCTGGGCCACCTACTACATGGACAGACTAACGGGTACGCCCGACGATGGCCGATATTATCAGCCCGAGTGTAATGCGAATCAAATACAGTTCAATGTGTATAACTCACCCAATCCCTAATTAGAGACGTAAAACGACACGAGAAATGTAATCAACTATTGGCTGAGGATAACCGATTTGACGGGTATCCTCAGCCTTTTGCTTATAATTTGCCATTGCTTCATAGGCTTGAATCATTCGCATACATTCACGCATTAGGTAGAGGTTGATTCATACGAGAAATCACCTATCGTTGGGCATTTGGGCCACAAAATCCCATAAATCAAATCTTAATTCAATTTTTGCGTTTCAATGGCAATGTGATATTATGAGTATATAGTTGTTGCAACAACTAATATGCTTTCAGCCAAAGGAGGCGCTGTGCGAAAAATAGAAGTTGAATCAGTAGCAATCTCCCCTCATCACTTCATCAACGGCAAGCGAGTCGAATCAAAAAGCAAAATTGAGCTGCGAACGCCAATCACAAACAAACCGATCGGTGAAATAGACAAAGCAAATGATGAGATCGTTGAGCAAGCTGTTCAGGCTGCGCATGATGCGTTTCCGGCATGGGCCGCATTGGGACCAGAAGGACGGCAACCTATTCTGCACAGCTATGCTGAGCGAATCAAAGCCCACATCGACGATTTTGCCATTATCGAGAGCACTGATACCGGCAATTTACGAAAAGCCATCACGGGACGAGTCGGGCCACGAGCCGCCCAAAATATCTCATTTTTTGCAGACTGGGCCTTAAAAATGGTGGGGCATAAGGCTGAAGGTGGTAAAAATAATGATCTAATACGGTATCAACCGTCAGGTGTGTCGGCCTTGATTACACCGTTTAACGCCCCGCTCATGTTAACCTCTTGGAAATTAGGTCCGGCGCTGGCAGCTGGCAACACAGTGGTGGTTAAGCCACCCGATCTTGCTCCAATGAGCTGCTCATTATTAATGGATTTAGCACATCAAGCTGGCATTCCAGCCGGTGTCGTCAATCTTATCAACGGGGATGCAGAAACGGGAGCCGCTCTGGTAGCACATCCAGACATTGCCCGTATCAGCTTCACAGGCTCTCCCAATGCGGCTAAAGCGATTGCGCGTTCCGCAGCAGACAATCTTACCCCGTGCAGTTTTGAGCTTGGCGGCAAATCCCCCTTTATTGTTTTTGCCGATGCCGATCTTGATTTGGCAGCAGCTGGCATCGTTCGTCAATACACACATTCGGGCCAAGTTTGCCTTGCGGGCACCAGAATATTGGTTGAAAAAGGTATCGCAGACGCTCTGCTCGAACGCGTATTAGCCCAAGTGACTCAACTAAACGTGGGCGATCCACGTCTGCCAGATACGAATATGGGCCCTCTCATTTCTGAACGGCAATTGGCAAGGGTAGAAGGGTTTGTTGAGCGCGCCAAAGCGGACGACGTTG